>NZ_JAOCDJ010000008.1:0-115740 GCF_029840885.1 Empedobacter sp. GD03861 | reverse complement strand
GATGACTTAACGATTAGTCAAGTTGAATTCATTTCAACTTCGCATCAAATTAAAATGTAATATGCTAAAATTCGATAAAAAATCATTCACCATAGCAATTATTATCTTTTTGATTGAAGTAATTATTGCGTTATACATCAAAGACAAAATCATTCGTCCCTTCGTTGGTGATATTTTAGTCGTGATTTTTATTTACTATTTTATCAAAACATTTATCAACACAAAAGCAATTAACATTGCCATTTTTACGTTGATTTTTTCTTTTGTAGTTGAAATTTTACAATATTTTAATTTTGTAGAAATGATTGGCTTAGGACATAACAAAGCGGCTCGAATAATCATCGGAACATCATTTTCGTGGATTGATTTACTATGTTATTTTGTCGGATTTATTCTATTATTTTTTATTGATAAAGATTTGATGAAAGAAATGTAATTTGAACGAGATTCCTCGACAAGTTCAGAATAACAACAAAAAATCGTAAAACTTATAACGTTTAACGCAAAATATAAAAACACAAAAAAATGACTTTTCAAGAACAAATAAAACAAGGCATTCCTTCTGTTTTACCTCAAAAAAAAGACAGAAATCCTAACGTAAGTCACGCACCAAAGCGTAAAGAAATATTATCGGAAGACGAAAAAAAATTAGCGTTAAAAAATGCATTACGTTATTTCGAACCAAAAGATCATGCAGAATTAATTCCAGAATTTAAGCAAGAATTAGAAGATTTCGGACGTATTTATATGTATCGTTTGATGCCTGATTACAAAATTTTTGCACGTCCAATTACAGATTATCCAGGAAATTCAGAACAAGCAAAAGCAATTCAATTAATGATTCAAAATAATTTGGATCATGCAGTTGCACAACATCCAGAAGAATTAATCACCTATGGTGGAAATGGTGCCGTTTTCCAGAACTGGGCGCAATATCTATTAACGATGAAATATTTGTCTGAAATGACAGAAGAGCAAACCTTGGTGATGTATTCTGGACATCCAATGGGTTTATTTCCTTCACACAAAAATGCTCCTCGCGTTGTCGTTACGAATGGAATGGTGATTCCGAATTATTCGAAACCGGATGATTGGGAAAAAATGAATGCCTTAGGGGTTTCACAATACGGACAAATGACAGCCGGAAGTTATATGTACATTGGCCCGCAAGGAATTGTTCACGGAACAACGATTACTGTTATGAATGGTTGTCGTAAAATCGATTCGAACGGAACAGCTGGTAAGTTATTTGTAACCGCTGGTTTAGGTGGAATGTCGGGTGCACAACCAAAAGCTGGAAATATTGCAGGCGTGATTTCGGTAACAGCTGAAGTAAATCCTGCAGCGACTTGGAAACGCCATGAACAAGGTTGGGTCGATGAAGTGATTTCGGATTTGGATGAATTAGTCACTCGTGTTCGAAAAGCGAAAGAAGACAAAGAAGTTGTTTCGATTGCTTACGATGGAAATATTGTTGAGGTTTGGGAAAAATTTGACCAAGAGAATCTCTACATCGATTTAGGTTCAGATCAAACTTCATTACATAATCCTTGGGCAGGAGGATATTATCCAGTTGGATTATCCTTTGAAGAAGCCAATGAAATGATGGCGAATAATCCAGAATTATTCAAACAGAAAGTACAAGAATCGTTACGTCGTCATGCAGCAGCTGTGAATAAACATACCGCAAAGGGAACGTATTTCTTTGATTACGGGAACGCATTCTTATTGGAAGCTTCTCGTGCCGGTGCTGATGTGATGGCAGAAAACGGCATCGATTTCAAATATCCGTCGTATGTCCAAGATATTATGGGACCAATGTGTTTCGATTATGGATTTGGACCTTTCCGTTGGGTTTGTACGTCGGGGAAACCTGAAGATTTACAAAAGACAGACGAAATTGCTTGCCAAGTTTTAGAAGAAATCATGCTGCATTCTCCACAAGAAATTCAGCAACAAATGCAGGATAATATCACGTGGATTAAAGGAGCGCAACAAAATAAATTGGTGGTTGGATCACAAGCTCGTATTTTATATGCGGATGCCGAAGGTCGAATCAAGATTGCGAAAGCATTCAACGATGCAATTGCAAAAGGTGAAATTGGACCTGTGGTTTTAGGTCGTGATCATCACGATGTTTCGGGAACAGATTCGCCTTTCCGTGAAACATCTAATATTTATGATGGATCAAAATTCACAGCCGATATGGCGATTCATAATGTCATTGGCGACAGTTTCCGAGGTGCAACTTGGGTTTCTATTCACAACGGCGGCGGCGTTGGTTGGGGCGAAGTAATCAATGGTGGATTCGGTATGTTATTGGATGGATCTTCTGATGCTGAACAACGCTTGAAATCAATGTTGCATTGGGATGTGAATAACGGAATTGCTCGTCGCTCTTGGGCAAGAAACGAAGAAGCTATTTTTGCAATTAAACGTGCCATGGAAGAAGAACCTTTATTAAAGGTGACTTTACCGAATATCGTTGACGAAGATTTATTATAAAAGCTTATGAATACTATTGAAAATTTACTCAAATTAATTTCTTCTCAAAACAAAAGAGATATTAAAAAACTCGAAATTAGAGAATTAGAAGAAGAAAAAAAAGGGAACTTTATTGCTTTTGTAGATGACCAGTCGAATAGTTACGATGTAAATATAGTAATCAAAAATAAAGAAGTTACTTCCCATTCTTGTGATTGTGGAAGTAACGAATCTTGGTGTATTCATCAAAAAAAAATGCTAGAAGAAATCGTAAAACTTACCTCTTTAAAACCTGTTAAAAAAACTCGCATAAAAAAAGAAAAAGAGAGCGAAACTTTACTTAAACTAATTGAAGAAGAAGATTTAAGAAAATGGTTACTTGATTTTTTTAATACAAATAGAGAAGCTGAACAATATTTCATGTTATCATTTTCTCAAAAACAAAAAGAGTATTCTCTTGATGAAGTAGAACAATTAATAAAAGATACAATAACCTCAATAATAGGTAAAAAAAGGAAAGTAGAAATATCCGAAGTAAAAAAGATAATCGATTTACTACAAATTGCTCTTGAACCTGTATTTGCTTATATAGATTGCATTATTAAGACGACAGAAATCGTAAAACCACTAATTATAAGAATATGTGATTTATTACTTTCTTTTCATTTTAACTCGGGTACAACAAGTAAAAGATTAGAAAAATATGTTTACGCTATTATAGAAAAATATGCTTTTAGGATCAATAAAATAGCAGTAGAAGAACAATGGAAAAACGTTGTACTTGATCATTGGAGCAACTTCCTTAATATGGATAATATAACTGTAAATGATTTTGAAATAAATAAAGAAATATATTATCAAGCGACTACAGAGAGAAAAAAAATTATCGGACAACACCTTCTAAATTACCTAAAAAAATGGCATAAAGAAAATATAAATTATAACATAGAGATTCAGACATTCTTTCTACAAATCATGATAGAGACAGAGTTGTTTACAGAAATAAAAGATTATTTCAAACCATCAATTTATCAAAATGACTATAATTTAATGATTTTAGAAGAACTAATGAAAACTGACCATATTGCTGTAGAAGCTTATTGTAAAGATATTATTTCAAACAATTCTAAAGAAAAATACAACTACCCTTATTACAATATTCTAGAAAAACTTTATAAACAGACAAATGATTTGCCTAAATATACAGAAATAAAACTTTTAAAATTCCCTTACAATCCATCATTAGAAGATTTTCTTTTTATAAAAAATCATTTAAATGAAGAAGAAAAGTTTAAAAAATTCAGAACGAAAACACTTACTAATCTTAAAATAAATTTTTACGAATCAGATGATTGTATTGATTTATATTTTAAGATATTAGATGCTGAAAAGGAGTATAAAAAAATGATCGATGTAATAAGTAATTATGTTCCAGCTGAAATAATTTTATGTTATTTTGATCAACTCTTTTTATTTAACAAAAATACCTTCTTAATAAATTTACTTAAACGTTTAGCTTATCTCTACAGTTATTCTTCTCAAAAAGATATGGAACTTGATTTAATCAATAAAATTAAAAAATCATACGGCGATATACTTATTAAAAAATATTTAGATTTTTTAATTAATAGCGATAATTTTATAAAAATTAGAATTCAGAATAATGAATTTATAGAAAAACTACTTGACTAATTTATTTGTTTAATTGTGATCTCATAGACCTGAAATAAACAGTTGAATAAAATTCTGATGCTGAAAACAGTTTAAAATCAATATACATTGGGATGTGAATGAAACGATGAAGCTATCTTTTCGACAAAACGTGCCATGGAAGAAGAGCCTTTGCTAAAGGTTACACTTCCTAATATGGTTGATGAGAATTTATTATATATAACTAAACCCACCTCAATTGAGGTGGGCTTTATACTTCTATAAAAAGAATATTAAGAATGTATAGCTACAACAGTAGCTACTGCAGCTCTTACACAATCTTCGATATATGTTTTGATTGCATCACGATCCTCAACATTTATTTTACTGTCTTGATAAGCTTTTTCAACATCATTTTTCAAATCAGTAATTTTCTTTTCAGATTTCTCTATTTCTTTTGCGTCTTTTACATTAATACTATCAATCAACGCTTTACCCAAATCACTTGCTAATTTTTTAGCTTTATCATTTAACAATGCAGGCATCGGAATTTTAGCAACAGCAGCATTTGCGGCAGCAATATCTGTATAAATAACTGTTGCAATATCTGATTTTACTACAGCTTTGTCGCAACTTGATTTGCTTCGTTTGCATCATACGCTTTGTCTAAAGCTTTCTGTGACTCTTTTTGCGCTTTTTCTTGAGGTGTTTCATTTTTACAAGATCCTAATGTAACTAATGCAAATACACCTAAAACTATTGAATTTTTTTTCATTTTTATTTATTTTGTTAGATAGATACAACCAAATATAAAAAAAACAATAATTAGACAAACATCGTTCATCTATATTTTAGAACTATTTAAATTTAACAGATCATACAAACCATTGATATATGTTAACTTATTCAATTAAAACTTCTTAACCTACATCAATATAATCAACTATTTAGCTTCGTAAATTTGTATAACAAAAATAAAAACATATAAAAAAATCATTATGAATACAAAAAATATAGAAATAGTTATCGCTCCAAGAGAACCTCACTTCGTTGGAGATGGGTTTAGAGTTCACAATTTTATTCCAAGTGGTTATCATTTAGATATGAAAAGAATGGATCCATTTATTATGTTAGATTACAATTCTAAATTCAATTTTCCAGCAACAGACAAACCAAAAGGTGTTGGTGTGCATCCACACCGTGGTTTCGAAACTGTAACTATTGCTTATGAAGGAAGCGTTTCTCATCATGATAGTTCTGGTGGAGGAGGAACAATTCATCAAGGAGATGTACAATGGATGACAGCAGCTTCTGGTGTTTTACACAAAGAATATCATGCAGAAGAATTTTATAAACAAGGTGGAATTTTTCAAATGGTTCAATTATGGGTAAACCTTCCTGCAAAGGATAAAATGAGCACTCCAAAATATCAAGCAATTTCACACAAAGATATACCTACTGTTGACGTAGAAAATGGATTTGTAGAAGTTATTGCTGGTGAATATAACCAAGCAAAAGGTGCTGCATCTACTTTTTCACCTGTTAATATGTTGAATGCAAAATTGAATGAAGGCGGAAAAGCGAATTTTAGTTTTCCTGCAAATTACAATACCGTTTTATTGGTTATTGAAGGTGAGGTGAAAGTAAATGAACAAGAAATTGTTCCAACAGATCATTTATTATTATTTACTAACGAAGGAGAAGATTTTACAATCGAAGCAACTGAAAATAGCATTGTACTAATTTTGAGTGGAGAACCTCTAAATGAACCAATCGCATCATACGGACCGTTTGTAATGAATACACAAGATCAAATTCGTGAGGCATTTGACGATTACAATAACGGAAAATTTGGTACATTAGAAAATTAAATATTCAACTTAAAAATATATTCGATGGAAATTAAACAAATTGATGATAAGAAAAATGGTGCTTTTGTCGTTTTAGATGGCGATAAAAAAGCTGGAGAAATGGCTTACGTTTGGGCTGGTAATGATAAAATCATTATCGATCATACAGAAGTTGACGAAACTTATGGCGGACAAGGTTTAGGAAAAAAAGCTTTATTAGCATTGGTTGAATGGACAAGAAATAATAATATAAAAGTAATTCCTTTATGTCCTTTCGCAAAAGCGCAGTTTGATAAAAATCCAGAAATTAAAGACGTTTTATCATAAAGTTTTCTCTTAAAAATACAAAAGGAACTCGAATCGAGTTCCTTTTGTATTTCTTAATATCCCACTGCTTTGTCATCTCCTCTTGGATCTGCACCAGCTTGATATGTTCCGTTAGTGTTGACCAAAATTCCTTCCACACGCCCGTAAGGTTTACGTTCTTTCAATGTATAACCTTTTTGTTTTAACGATTCACGAACGTTTTCTGAAATTGCATTTGGCTCATAATCGATTTGGTCTGGCAACCATTGATGATGAAATCTTGGTGCTGCAACAGCTTCTTGCATCGTCATTCCGAAATCAACAACATTCAAGATGGCTTGAAAAACTGACGTTATAATTGTAGAGCCACCTGGCGTTCCCACAACCATAAACAATTTACCATCTTTCTCTAAAATAGAAGGCGTCATCGAACTTAACATTCTTTTCGAAGGTTCAATCGCATTAGCTTTTCCTCCAACTAAACCATATAAATTTGGTGTACCTGGTTTTACAGAAAAATCATCCATTTCATCATTCAACAAAAATCCTGCACCTTCTACTACAACCAAAGATCCATAGGAATTATTCAAAGTAGTCGTTACAGAAGCCGCATTGCCATCTTTGTCAACAATTACATAATGCGTTGTTTCCATTGACTCTTTACCAATTATTTCTCCCGCTTTAATTGCTGAACTTGGTGTTGCTTTATCAAACGAAAAATCTTTCATTCGATTTACATTATAACTTTTATCCAACAATTGTTTTTGCGGAACTTTTATAAAATCTGGATCACCTAAATGCTCTGCGCGATCAGCATAAACGCGACGCTCTGCTTCTACCATCACTTGAATTGTAGAATCTGCTTGAAATCCCCATTTGTTGATTGGATAATCTTCGATTGATTGAAATAACGAAACCAATGCAATTCCTCCACTTGAAGGCGGCGGCATCGAAATTACTTTAAGACCTTTATAATTTCCCGAAACTGGCGTTCTCCAAACCGATTGATATTGTTTTAAATCTTCGTGCGAAATAATTCCGTTTCCGCGTTTCATTTCTTTCACTATTAAATCAGCCGTTTTTCCTTCATAAAAACCAGCACGACCTTTTTGTTGAATTAATTTTAATGTATTTGCTAAATCTTTTTGAACCAACAAATCTCCTTCTTTCCAAGATGATTTAGACGTTAAAGCATTCGTTTTTGAATTATATTTTACAAAATCATTATGCTTATTTGTCAGTTCGCTCGCTTGTTGTTTTGTTATTTTAAATCCTTTTTGAGCTAAATTAATAGCTGGCTGAACTAATTCTTTCCAATTTAATTTCCCATATTTTTCATGCGCTTTCACCATTCCATCGACTGTTCCGGGTACTCCTGCAGCAAATTGTCCATACAAACTAAGATCAGTAATTGCATTTCCATTTTTGTCCCAATACATATCTTCACTCGCTTTCAAAGGTGCTTTTTCACGATAATCTAACGCATCGGTCTTTCCTTTTGAATCACGATAAACCAAAAATCCACCGCCACCAATATTTCCTGCATTTGGATAAACAACCGCCAACGCAAACTGAACTGCAATAGAAGCGTCAATCGCATTTCCACCTTTTTTTAGAATTTCAACTCCAACTTTTGAAGCTTCGGGATGAGCTGTTACAACAGCTCCATTTTTGTAAGATTCTTGCGCATTCAACTGAATAATCGCGAAGAATGAAACTATAATAAATGATATTTTTTTCATAAAATCGATTTAAACAAAAATACCAAACCTTCATCAATTACGACAAAGATTTGGTAAAACATATAAACTATTTAAATTATAAACTTAATGATAAACGAGCGAAAGCAAAACGTCCTCCTGTTCCGAATTGTTGTCCAGTACGTGAATACACAAAATATCCTGCTCCTCTATTTCCTCCAATTTTCGTTTCATCAGGATAGATATCAAACAAATTATTTGCTCCTATTGTTAACGAAATATTTTTGTTGAAAGCATAACCAAAACTCAAATCTGTTACAACTTTTCCGCTAAATGTTTGCGAATCGGCCACCGTATTTGTCGCTGCATCAACTTCTCCAAAATACACGTTTCTTAAGTAAACATTCCATTTATCCAATGAATAATTCATGGATAAATTAATTTTTGTACGAGGTATAGCCGATTCTAAATAAATACGACTTGAACGATCAAAATAAGTAGACTCTTTTCCTTTCAATAAATCGGAAGCATGTACATCACCCACAACATTTGTCTTGCTAAAAGTCGCCGATAAATCTCCACGTAATTTTCCTGCTCCCAAACGATCTTGATACGTCAAAACAACATCTATTCCTTTCGTTTCGGTATCAATTGCATTTGCGAAGAAACGAGCTGAAGTTGCATTTGCTTGTTGCAATAATTCGTAAATCTCTTTATCTTGTGCTGATGCATTTGCTGCATTACTTCCTGTGAAAGATCCTGTGTAAATGATTCGGTCATCAATTCTGATAAAATATCCATCAACACTCAATTTGAATTTTCCCCAATTTGCCGTTGCTCCAGCCGAAACTGATTTCGATTTTTCTTCGTTCAATTGTGGAATTCCTAATAATTTTGCAGCACGACTATCATTTGTAAAAGTTTCTGAATTAGAAATTGCTCCATCTAAGAATAAACTTGAAGTTGCGCTAAAATATAATTGATGCAAAGATGGTGCTCTAAATCCTGTACTTGCAGCGGCTCTCAACACATAGTTTCCTAATTTGTATCGTGTCGAAATTTTTCCATTTAACGTTGATCCAAATCTGAATAATCTTCGTAACGTAACGCAGCAGCTACTAAGAAATCTTTCGTAAAATTGAATTCAGTATCTAAATACCCCGCAACAGAATGACGATTTGCATTGACTTCGTTCGCTGGTAAAAATCCAGGAAAAGCTTGCGCTCCGCCTGCTAAAGCAGTACCATTTGCAGCAAATAAAGTATTGATATTTCCGTTAAAATCTTGTACATAAACTGGCTTTCCATTTCCGTCTACGCCAATTTGACGAACTTTACCATAATTCGCATAAGATGATTCTTCACCTCCTACAATTTGATAATTCTCATAACGAAATTCTGCACCAAACGCGACATTAATTCCAGCTAAAACATCATCAAAAAAACGCGTAAAATCTAGGTTGGTTGTATTCTGCGTAAAACGATATCCACCAGCTTCAAAAGATGTTGGCGAAGATTCTTTCATCGATGCGTTAACTGTATTTTTGACTCCAAAATCGATGGTATTATTTCCGTATGTGTTTGAAAAATCAACTTTCCAACCGTTAATTTCACTACGAATTCCCGCTGCTAAAGAGCGATCGTAATTATTAGTTTGAATTAATGGTAAAAATCCATTTGGATAAATTGACGCTACTGTTTGATGTAACTGAGCAGGCTGACGACGAAAAGCCGCCGATTCACCCAAACGATAATTTAATCCTCCAAATGCATAAATTTCGGTTTTATCTGAAACTGGGAAAAGTGAATTAATAAAAATCGCACCTCCTTCATTTTATGATTGTCCAATACGCGAAACATAATCAGCACGCGTTTCTCCACGGCGGGCTAATTCCTCCTCTGTAATATCTTTTCCAGTTGGATTTGGATATAAATCTGGTCGATTATAATCTGAAAAAATTGTTCCTGTAAATTCTTTTTGACGATTGAATGGTTGACGCTTGTCGTAAGAACCTGCAACATTTACAAATCCTCCTTTTTCTCCAACTTTTACACCATAATTCACATTCGCTTGAAAAGTTTCGCCATCAAAATTATCTTCTGCATTTCTCGAAAGATTTCCTCCATACGAAATTGACGCACGTAGTTTATCTGTCGAATCTTCCAAGACAATATTAATCACACCTGCAATCGCATCAGAACCATATTGAGCAGCGGCTCCTTCTCGAAGAATTTCAATTCTTTTAATTGCAGAAGTTGGAATCGCATTCAAATCTGTACCAACAGAACCTTTACCAAACGAACCATTAATATTAACCAATGATGTTGTATGACGACGCTTTCCGTTAATCAAAACCAATACTTGATCTGGTCCTAAACCGCGCAAAGAAGCAGGATCTATATGATCTGTTCCGTCAGAAATAACTTGCGTATTCGAGCTAAAAGATGGCGCAACATAATTTAAGATTTGATTCAACGAAACTTGTCCTACATCTTTTGTCACCTCTTTAATATCTATCACATCAACTGGTGTTGAAGAATCTAATTGTGTACGTCCCACTGCGCGCGAACCAATTAAAACAACTTCGCTAAGATCAGTCTCCGAATTGATTGATTGTAAAAAGAAATCTAAAGAAACTTCATTTTCATCAAGCACATTAATCGTTTGCGTCGTTGTTGGCTCACCTATTTTTGAAACAATAATTTCATACTTTCCAGGCTCTAACGTTAATTGATATAAACCATCTGCATCTGTTGTCGTCGTAATATTTGTTCCTTTTACATTAACCGTTGCTTGATCGATTGGTCCATTTACATCTTCAACCGTACCTGTGACTTTAGTTTGGGCGAATAAAAATGTCCCGCCGAAAAGAGCAGTTAGAAAAAATATTTTTTTGAGTGAGTATAATTTCTTGTTCATATTTACAATTTTAAAAGTCTAGCAAATTTATAGACTTTATAGAATATAAAACAAGTCGTTTTTAAATAAAATAAAACTTTAAATTAATGTTAAATAGAGATTCTATTCTAAAAATAAGATTAATAACAGAATATAATTCTATATAATAAGTAGAGTATTGATTTTTATTAAATAAAATTTCATAAAAAAAGGAGCTCAAATTGAGCTCCTTTTTAAAATATTTGTTGAGAATTGATTATTTCAATTTCTTTTTAACCTCTACAGTTTCGTAAGCTTCGATAATGTCACCTACTTGAATGTCGTTGAAGTTTTTGATGTTAAGACCACATTCGTAACCTTTACTAACTTCTTTCACATCATCTTTGAAACGTTTCAATGAAGCTAATTCACCATCGTGAATCACAACTCCATCACGAATGATACGAATACTAGAGTTTCTATAAACTTTACCGTCTAAGACCATACATCCGGCAATAGTACCAACTTTCGTTACTTTGAATGTTTCACGAACCTCAATATTACCTGTTACTTGCTCTTTCAACTCTGGAGATAACATTCCTTCCATCGCTTCTTTGATCTCTTCGATCGCAGCATAGATAATTGAGTATGTTCTAATTTCAACTTCTTCTTTTTCTGCAATATCACGAGCAGATCCACCAGGACGAACATTAAATCCAATAATAATCGCATCTGAAGCAGAAGCTAATAATACGTCAGATTCTGTAATTTGTCCAACTCCTTTGTGTAAGATGTTAACAATAATTTCTTCTGTCGAAAGTTTTTGTAAAGAGTCTGTCAATGCTTCTACAGAACCATCCACGTCCCCTTTCAAGATAATATTCAACTCTTTGAAATCTCCTAAAGCGATACGACGTCCAATCTCATCAAGTGTGATGTGTTTTTGTGTACGAATAGTTTGCTCACGTTGTAATTGATCTCTACGAGTTGCAATTTGTTTCGCTTCGCGTTCGTCTTCGTAAACTTTGAACTTATCACCTGCAGTTGGCGCACCTGCTAATCCTAATATTGTAACTGGTGTTGATGGTCCAGCAACTTTGATATTGTTACCACGCTCATCTAACATTGCACGAACTTTACCATGGTGAGATCCTGCTAATACATAATCTCCGATGTGTAATGTACCTGTTTGTACAATAATTGTCGAAACATATCCACGTCCTTTGTCTAATGCAGCTTCTACAACTGTACCAGAAGCTTTACGTTTTGGATTTGCTTTAAGGTCTAATACCTCAGCTTCTAATAATACTTTTTCTAATAAATCTTCTACTCCTAAACCAGATTTAGCCGAAATTTCTTGAGATTGGTAAGTACCACCCCAGTCTTCAACTAATAAGTTCATTTGAGCTAATTGCTCTTTTACTTTTTCTGGATTAGCTGCTGGTTTATCAACTTTGTTGATTGCGAATACCATTGGTACTCCAGCTGCTTGAGCGTGAGAAATTGCTTCACGTGTTTGTGGCATGATTTGGTCATCGGCCGCAATCACGATAATTGCAATATCCGTTACCTGAGCACCACGAGCACGCATCGCTGTAAAGGCCTCGTGACCTGGTGTATCTAAGAACGCTACACGTTTACCACTTGGCAATGTTACGTTGTACGCACCAATGTGTTGTGTAATACCTCCAGACTCACCAGCAATTACGTTTGCTTTACGAATATAATCTAATAAAGATGTTTTACCGTGGTCAACGTGTCCCATTACAGTTACGATTGGCGCACGAGTTACTAAATCTTCTTCGTTATCGATTTCTTCTTCTTCAGTTGAGATTTCTTCTTCAGCATTAGCAAATACTGCTTCGAATCCGAAATCATCTGCAACTAATTGAATTGTATCCGCTTCAAGACGTTGGTTCATGGTAACCATGATTCCCAATGACATACATGCAGAGATAACTTCTGTAACAGAAACATCCATTAACGAAGCTAATTCGTTAACCGTTACAAATTCTGTTACGTGTAAAGTTTTGTCCATGTCCATTGCTTCTTGCTCTTGCTCAGCAAACTCACGACGTTCTTTACGTTTGTCTCTTCTGTGTTTAGCCCCTTTAGATCCTTTTCCTTTATTAGTAAGTTTATCTAAAGTGTCTTTAATTTGTTTTTTAACATCTTCGTCAGAAAGTTCTACTTGAGGAACTCTTGGTCCACGATTGTTTCCACCTCTAAAGTTTCCACCACCTTGACGATTACCACCTTGTCCGCCTTGACGATTTCCGCCTTGACCTCCTGGGCGATTTCCACCTTGTCCTTGACCACCTTGACGGTTGTTATTATTTCCTCCTCCGTGGTTGTTATTACCACCTTGGCGGTTATTATTATTTCCTCCTCCGTGGTTGTTATTACCACCTTGACGATTGTTATTGTTTCCTCCGTTTTCTCCAGCTTTTGCTACATCTTCTGGTTTAACGTTTTTCTGGATACGTTTGCGCTTTTTCTTGTCAGCAGCGTTATTAGCACCTTTTTGATTCCCTTTTTTATCGTCAGTTTTTTTCTTATCAAATTTAGATAAGTCAATCTTTGCACCTGTAAAATTAGGTCCATCTAATTTTGTGTAGACAGTTTCAATTTTTTGAGGTTCAACTGCTGCTACTTCTTCAATCTCTTCTTTCTTCACTTCAGGCTTCGCTTCCGTTTTTATTTCAGGCTTTTTAACCTCTTCCACCTTTTTAGGTTCTTCTTTCTTCACCTCTTTTTTAACTTCCGCCTTCGGTGCTTCCGCCTTTTTAGGTTCTGCTTGCTCTTTTTTAGGAGCTGGAGAATCTTGCTTTTTAGGTTTACCTGTATTATTTATTTTATCAAGATCAATAACTTTAATCACTTTTGGTCCTTTCGTTTCCTCTTTTGATTCAGTTTTTGGTTCAGCTTTTGGAGCTTCCTCTTTCTTGATTTCTTCTTTCTTCACCTCTTCTTTTACCGCAGTTTTTTCTACTTTGGCTTTAGGTTTCAAAGCATCTAAGTCTATTTTTCCAACAGTCTTTGGTCCTTCCAATTCAACTTTCGTCGTTTCAATGATTTCAGGTTTCTTTTCTACTGGTTTTTCAGTTGCAGCTTTTGCTTCTGCTTCTTTTTTCTCAGCGGCTTTGATATCTGAAATTTTGTTAATGACTACTTCACCGGAAGCTTGCTTTTGTTTAGCATCAGATCGGAACTCATTAACTAAAATATCGTAAGTTGGCACATCGATTTTAGAGTTCGGATTTTTTTCTACTGTTGTACCCTTCCCTTCTAAAAAATCAACAGCTCTATCTATTGATATATTTAATTCTTTTAATACTTTACTTAATCTTATTGTTTCCGACATATGAAGCTAATCTCTTATTTTAATGTTTGCAAATGTATGAATTGTTTATGACTTGAGTATGAATTAATCTTCAAACTCTTCTTTTAACACACGGATAACGTCTAAGATCGTCTCTTCTTCTAAATCCGTACGTTTGATTAAATCATCAACATCTTGTTCTAAAATACTTTTGGCAGTATCTAACCCGATAGCACTAAATGCTTCGATTACCCATGCATCGATTTCGTCTGAGAATTCTGATAATTCTACGTCTTCGTCTTGGGCTCCTTCTCTGAAAATATCAATTTCCATTCCAACTAATTTAGAAGCTAAACGAACATTGTAACCTCCTTTACCAATTGCTTTCGAAACTTCGTCTGCATTTACGTAAACTAAGGCTTTGTTTTCTTCTTCATTAATTTCGATATTCGAAATTTTAGCTGGGCTTAAAGCGCGTTGAATAAACAAACTCATGTTGTTTGTGTAGTTGATTACGTCGATATTCTCGTTACGTAATTCGCGTACAATTGAATGGATACGAGATCCTTTCATTCCGACACAAGCTCCTACTGGATCGATACGATCGTCGTAAGATTCTACTGCAACTTTTGCTTTATCTCCAGGGATACGAACTACATTTTTGATTGTAATTAATCCGTCTAAAATTTCAGGAATTTCTTGTTCAAATAATTTCTCTAAGAATTTTGGTGATGTTCTAGATAAAATAATTTGAGGTTTTGCTCCTCTTAATTTTACGTCATCTACAACTGCACGTAATGTATCTCCTTTTCTGAAAAAATCTGATGGTATTTGATTTTCTTTTGGTAAAATCATTTCGTTTTGTTCGTCATCCATAATAATCACTTGTTTGTGACGTACATAGTGGATTTCTCCCGAAACTACTTCTCCAATTAAACCTTTAAATTTCTCGTATAAATTAGAGTTATCATGCTCCATTACTTTAGAAACCAATGTTTGGCGTAATGTTAAAATCGCACGACGACCTAATGCTTCGATCGGAATTTTTTCCGATACTTCTTCACCTACTTCAAAATCTGGCTCAATTTTACGTGCTTCAGATAATTCGATATCTGTTGCGTCGTCTTCTGAGAAACCGTCTTCTACAACGATACGGTTGTGCCAAATCTCTAAGTCTCCTTTATCAGGATTTACAATAATATCAAAGTTATCATCTGTACCATATTTCTTTTTCAAAACACTTTTCAGGGTTTCTTCTAAGATTGCCATCAGCGTAATACGGTCGATGTTCTTATCGTCTTTAAAATCTCCAAAAGATTCAATTAATGCAAGATTGTCCATTAAACTTTAATTTTTTTAAAAGGTGACTTTTATAATCGCTTTCTTAATGTCAGCGTAATTTATTTTTTCTTCGTGTTCTACTGTAATTTTTCCTTTTCCTACAGGTTTTGGTTCGCGTGCTTCCCAAAAAATTGTAACACCTTCTTCATCGGCTTCTACAATTTCGCCTTCCATCACTTTGTCATTTAATGTAGCTTCTAAAGTTCTTCCTACATTTTTAGCAAATTGACGTGGCATGGTTAGGTTACTTCCTACACCAGGAGAGGAAACCTCTAATGCAAAGTCACATTCTTCTCTATCAAGATTATGCTCTACATGTCGGCTTATTCTTACAATTTCTTCGACTGAAAGACCTTCGTCTCCATCTGCTAAAATTACAATTTTATCATCTGGAGTGATTTTCCAATCGATAAGAAACAATGACGGATTTTCCGCAATTGCTTCGTCTATCAGCTGTTTTACTTTACTTGAATCCATATACAACGAAAAAGAGAGCTATAACCAGCCCTCCTCCATTTATTCCTTTAAATTCTTTGCAAATATAGGTCATTTTTTTTTATTGACCTAATTTCAACCATTTAATCTGATTAATTCATCAATTGATATACAAATATTCCGATAAATATTAACGTTAAAATAATGTCGTAACCTGTTGTTAAAATAAATCCTACAAAAGATCCGAAAGCAGATTTTAATGCAACTTTTGGCGAAGCCGCAGTAAAAATTAATTCGCCTAATAATGCTCCCAGAAAAGGACCTACAATAAAACCAATTGGTGGAAAAAATAATCCGATGATTAATCCGATAATAGATCCCCAAATTCCGTATTTGGTTCCACCTAATTTTTTGGTCATGTAAGCTGGTAATAAATAATCTAAAAGCGCACCTAATAACACAAAAAGTCCTGCAATAATTATCGTTCCCCAATTGTAACTACAATCACCACTGAATTTGAAAACCAATAATCCGACCAATGCCAAAGGTGCTCCTGGTAAAACTGGCAAAACAGTTCCGACCAAACCAACAACCAATAAAATTCCACTAATAAGATTTAGTATACTATCGTTATCCATTATTTTAGTATTTTTAAAACTGTAACTTTGCACAAACAAATCTATTTAAACTCAATTCACAGCTTATGCAAGATAAATCTTTTTATGAAGAATTTTCTGATGGTGTAAAATTTTTTTTCAATCAATATTTCAAAATTGATTTGTCTGAAAATCTTTTTAATTTCTTAGAAATTGTCTCTTGGATAGCTATTCTTTTTGTGTTAGATTTTGTGCTAAGAGCTATTATTCTTCCGCTTCTAAAAAAACTGAAAAATTTCACCGAAAACGATTGGTTGAAGTTTTTGTACAAAAACAAAGTCTTTGTTTCAGCTATTCATCTCATTCCAATCAGTTTTGCATTAAGCATGAATGTTATTTTGTTCAAGAATGAAGGAAATATTTTTCATGTTGTTCAACGCATTACACAACTTATTTCATTAATCGTTTTTACGCAACTTATTTTCCGAGTTATCAATACAATTATTGATGTGTACAACGAAGAAAATAGTTATACAACAGTTGGAGTGCGAACTTTTGGGCAAATGTTGAAGTTTATTATCACGTTTTTTGCGATTATTTCTGGAATAATGATTTTGTTTACGGTTGATAAAAACACAATTATTACCGTTCTCGGAGCTTTAACCGCAGCTGTTTTATTGATTTTTCGTGATGCAATTTTCGGATTTGTTTCTGGTTTGCAAATCTCCTATTCTAAAATTGTAAAAGTTGGCGATTGGATTACCGTTTCCAAAGGCGATATTGAAGGAACAGTAAAAGAAATTAACATCAATTTGGTGAAAATTGAGAAGTTTGATAAATCTATTGCAACGGTTCCTACTGTGGATTTGGTTTCGTCGCAAGTAACCAATCATATGGCGATGTTGGCGACTGGAACTCGTCAAATAAAACGTTCGGTTTCGTTTAATGTTAATTCGTTTCAGTTTTGTAACGAAGAAATGTTAAATCGTTTCGAAAATATTACTTTAATTCATCATTATATTCAACAAAAACGTCACGAAATTTCCATCTATAATCAAAACATTGAAAATTCTGATTTAGATATTAATGGTAAAAACTTAACCAATATTGGTGTTTTTAGAATTTATGTTGAACATTATTTAAAAAGTTTGAAAACAGTTTCGCAAAATGATCCAATTATCGTAAAACAATTACCTGTTTCTCCGCTTGGAATGCCCATAGAAATTGGATGTTTTACAACTTCGGCAAGCAATTTGGAATTTGAAAGAATTCAGTCCGATATTTTCGATCATTTGTTGACAGCTTGTCGTAAATTTGACTTAGAAATTATGCAAAGCATTTCGCTTTCTGATATAAAAAAATTATAATATAAAATCATGACTAAATTAAGTGTTAATATAAATAAAATTGCCACAATTCGTAATGCGCGCGGTGGAAATACGCCAAATCTTGTAGAAGCGGCAATCAAAATTCAGGAATTCGGAGGACAAGGAATTACGATTCATCCACGTCCAGACGAACGTCATATTCGTTATCAAGATGTGTACGATTTGAAACCTGTTGTAACGACTGAATTTAATATTGAAGGAAAACCGATTGATAGTTTTATGGAATTGGTTTTAAACTCAAAACCAGAACAAGTTACCTTGGTTCCTGATGCTGAAGATGCAATTACATCAAATGCTGGTTGGGATACAATCAAACATTTTGATTATTTAACTGATGTGATTAAAACCTTTAAAGATGCTGGAATCAGAACATCTATTTTCTTAGATCCAAATCCTGCTTTAATTGAAAGTGCTGCAAAAACTGGTGCTGATCGAATCGAATTGTACACAGAAGAATTTGCAACGCAATATGGTTTAGGAAATCTTGAAGCGATCAACCCTTATAAAGAAACAGCTAAATTGGCAATCGAAAATGGCTTGGCTGTAAATGCCGGACACGATTTGAGTTTAGATAATATTGAATATTTTATTCGTGAAATTCCAACAATTGCAGAAGTTTCTATTGGTCATGCATTAATTTCTGAAGCGCTATATTTAGGTTTAGAAAATACAATACAAGCGTATTTACGTAAAATTGAATTAGTAAATTTGTAGAAAATGGCAGAAATCTTACATAGCAAAATTGTCGGCTCTGGTGAAAAACATTTATTGGTTTTTCATGGATTGTTTGGACAATTGGATAATTGGAGCACATTAGGAAAACATTTTGGCGAATATTTTACAACACATTTGATTGATTTACGCAATCATGGACGTAGTTTTCATAGCGAAGATTCTTCTTTAGCAGCGATGGCACAAGATATCGTGAATTATATGGATGCAAATTCTATCGAAAAAGCACATTTGTTGGGACATTCGCTTGGCGGAAGAATTGTGATTGATTTTGCGATGATTCATCAAAATAGATTAGATCATTTGATTGTAGCTGATATGGCACCAAAAGCTTATCAACCTCATCATAATGCGATTTTCAAAGCGTTGAAATCTGTTAATTTTGATCAAGTTGAAACTCGAAAAGATGTAGAAACGACTTTGGAACAATATATTCCTGAAATTGGTGTGCGACAATTTTTATTGAAAAACGTTTACCACGCCGAGAATGGTAAATATGCTTTTCGATTCAATTTAGCTATTTTGGAGAAATTTTATCAAGAGATGATTGGTTCTGAATTATTGAAAGGAGAATTTGATGGTCCAACTTTATTTTTGGGTGGTGCAAATTCAAATTACATTATGCCAGAAGATGAAATGATTATCAAAGAGCGTTTTCCAAATGCGGAAATCAAGAAAATTGCAAATGCAGGACATTGGTTACATGCCGAAAATCCGAAAGATTTTACAGCAGAAGTTTTAGATTTCTTGTTGAATAAATAAAAACAAAAAAGCGAAATTCATAATTTGAATTTCGCTTTTTTTATATCTGATTATCATTCCAAGTTTATCGAGGAATCTATTCTTTAACTCAATTTATTTTCTCTCAACAACGACCAATAAATCATAGTTGAATCTCGACTCAATTCAGTGAAATTTAGTTTTGTTAAAAGTTTCGTTGAACCAATATTTTCTATCAAACAACAAGCTGTTACTTCTTCTAAAGTTTCTTTTGTAAATGCCCAATTTATCAATTCCACAGCTGCTTCTATAGCAAAACCTTGCTTTCTTTCTGCTTCTATAATTCCATAACCAATATCACAACTTCTTCCAACAAAATTATAACCTTTAAAACCAATGTCACCAATTATTTCTCGTGTTGATTTCTTGATAATCATCCACGATTCGAAACCTGTTGGTGCATCAACTTTAGACAAGTTCACAATAATTCGAGGCAATGTTTCGATTACATCTGCATCTGGCCAACCTTTTCCTCTAACTAAATTTAATTGCTCTAATTCGGTATAATTATTTTGTAATATATTTTCGCAAATGGAAATCGTGAACGGCATCAAAATTAATCGTTCGCTACACAATTCCGTTACTTGTAAACTTTCTAAATGCATAATTGATGAAATTTTATAACTTCAAAATGTATCAACTCATCTTTCATTAATTTTTGAGAAGAATAAGTCAACAATTCAATGTTTTTGAATGTAAATCTTACCAAATAATCTCTTCCCTGAAATTTTGATGAAATTACTTTTCCTTCGAATTTTCCATTTTCTGAAATTGCAATTTCTTCTGGATAAATGACAATTTTAGACGAATCAATTCCTAAATCTTGCGAATCATCCAACACATTTACATAACCAAAAAGTTTGGCCACATAAGCTGTCGCAGGAGAATTTCGCACATTCTCGACCTCATCAAACTGAATCATTTTTCCGTTTTGCAAAACTAAAATTTTATCCGAAGTATAAAAAGCATCATTCAAATCATGCGTTGTAAAAATCACTGTAATTTGATGCTCCTTGCACCAATCCATAATTTTTTCTCGAATGGTTAATTTTAATGTTTGATCTAAATTAGAAAAAGGTTCATCCAACAACAAAATTTCGGGTTGTTGTGCCAAAGCTCGCGCAATAGACACACGCTGTCGTTGACCTCCACTCAGTTTATTTGGAAAAATATGTTTAAAGTCTAACATTTCAACCACCATTAACGCTTCGTCAATTTGTTGTTGCTTAAGTTCTAAATCAAAATTGCTTAAGAATTTTCCGACATTTTCACCAACAGTCACAAAATCTAACAAATCATAATCTTGCGCTACGTATTTCATCATTTTATGACCTGGAATCAAATTATAAGCAGGACCACGTAATTTCTTAGTATGATAGTAAATTTCTCCTTCTTTAAAATCTAGCAAACCATAAATCAATTTCAGTAAAGTTGATTTTCCACTTCCACTTTCCCCAATAATACTTATCACTTCGCCTTTGTTAACTGCAAAATTGATGTTATCGAGTACTTTTTCTTCGAAATCTGGATAATTATAACTGAGTTGTTTTACGTTTAGCACGATTGAATAATTTTTCTTATGTTTGGCTAAGGTATTAGATTTATTCAATATGAAATAATTGTTTAATTATTTCATTTATTGATATAAATCAATATCAACTATTAATTTATATTATAGTTTTGTAAAAGAAAAAATTAAAAAAAGCAATATGAAAAAATTATTCTTAGGATTGGCTGTTGTTTCTGCTGTTGCATTAACTTCTTGTGGAGGAAAAACTGAAACTAAAGCTGCAACTGAAGCTCAAGAAGGAGCAACATCAACTGAAGGAGCTGCAGAATATGCTGTTGATACAACTGCATCTGTTGTAAATTGGAAAGGTGGAAAAACTTTTGACGATATCAACAAACCAGAAGAAGGTCACTACGGAGTTGTAAAATTAAAAGAAGGTTCTGTAAAAGTACACGATGGAGTTTTAGAATCAGGGAAATTTGTTGCTGATTTTGCTTCTTTCGAATCTAAAGATTTAGATGCTGATGCAGAAAGCAAAGGAAAATTAGACGGACACTTAAAATCTGCTGATTTCTTAGACGTTGAAAAATTCCCAACTGCAACTTTCGAAATTACAGGAGTTAAAGCTTTAGAAGGTGGAGATTACAATTCAGAAATTTCTGGAAACTTAGATTTCCGTGGAGTTCCTAAAAATGTTACTTTCAAAGCTAATGTAACTGTTGATGCGAATGGTGTAACAATCAAATCTGAAGAATTCGGAATTAACCGTAAAGATTTCGGAATTGCATTCGTAGGTGCTGGAGGTTCTATCATAAAAGACGAAGTTTTATTACAAGTAGATTTATCAGCTAAACCAGCTGCTGCAACTGAAGAAGCTGCAAAATAATCGAATTGAATATTCATAAAATAATAGAAGCCATTTATCTTAGATAGATGGCTTTTTTGTTTTAGAGGCGAAAAAATATAATTTCTCTCATTTTTTTTGTGATAATTAATTGAACTTAATTATATTCGTACTCATAATTAATAACATACATTAACAAAACAATGAAAACAATTAAGTTCTTCCATCCGGATGAAACATTTAATTATAATATTGAAAAATCGTTATGCAAAGTCGTTTTTCAAGGAAATAAAAAATGTTTGTTGGTCGAAATACATTCGACTGATGACTTAGAACACGTAGAAGGCGATTCGTTACAAAACGATTTTCCTCAACTTTCTTTATTTATTGATGATTTTCCTTTGGATGTAGAATCTGTAGAAGAATTAAACGGTAAAAAAGTTTCTATTCCTTACGGTTTTGCCGAGGAAGAAGACGAAGAAGGTGAAACTGTGGAAGTATATTATACAACGTTGAATGTTTCGGAAGAAGATTACGAAACGGTAAACAACGAATTAACTTTTAGTGTAAACGACAAAGGAATTTTGACCTTGAATTGGAAAGGTGAAGTGCAAGATTTTGTAGAAGAATCTGAAAAAGATATTCCTTTCGAAATAGAATGTACATTTGAAGAATTCGAATTCACGGAAGACGATTTTGAATAAAAAAAATACAACAAAAACCTCTCAATTTAGAGAGGTTTTTTTAATCACTATAAATTATGAAAAAGTTTACTTTAACTCATCGATTATTACATTGGACAATCGGAATATCGATGATAATGCTTTTCTTAACTGGCTTTTTGAGAATGGAATGGATGAGCAAGAAAAATCTTTCTGCTTTAATTACCAATGAAGTTTCAAAAGAAGGTTTAAACATTTCTGACGCTACTTTAAAAACAATTGGAAGAAGTTCTTTAGAACCAATGTGGCAATGGCACGAAATATTTGCTTATATCGCTTTAGGTCTTTTTACTGCCCGAATTGTTTATATGCTGGTAAAGGGAATCCGATTTCCTAATCCTTTGAAAAGTCATTCAACATCCGAAAAATTTCAGGGAATAATTTATATGATTTTCTATTTGTTAATGCTAATTAATATTGTGACAGGATTTTATTTAATGTGGGGAAATGGAACTTACAAAGACCCAATGGAAGAACTGCATAAAACTGCAATTTATTGGTTTCCTATCTTTTTTCTTATTCATCTCATTGGAGTTATTATCGATGAAGTCAATAAAAATTCTGGAATTGTTTCTAAAATGATAAATGGTAAAGATTAAAAATAGAAAAAGACACTTTATAAAGTGTCTTTTTTATTTAAACATTTGATATATTTTATCTTTTTCGTAACCTTCGATAGTTACTTTTTGATCAGTACTATAAAATGTATATTCTCTACGATTATCCGTATCTATAATATAATTCGGAAAAGATTTATTTGACCTTTGCATTCTTGCTTCTTTGAGATTTTTTCGATCCTTATTAGACATCAAAAAAGTCTTTTTATCAAGAATCAAAAAGTAATATTCTTTCTCTAAGAAATAATAGCCACTTGATGATTTTACAGTTAAGATTAATTTATTATCCATTACTTGATAAGTTCCTTCAGCAAAATCATAATTAGCATTATTGATTTCTTTACCGTTTTTATCTAACTCTACAATACAGTTATAAAAAACCGACTTGTATTTGAATTGTTGATTATTAAACAATTTCAATTCAAAGTTGCTATGTTTAAAGATTAAAGGAGTCGTCAATACTAATTTATCTTGCGCTTTTGTATTAATTGCAAGTAAAAATAATAATCCAACCAATAGTTTATTCCACAAATCCATATAACTGATTAACAATTATATAAATTTAAAGAAAATTATTTTCCTTTCATAAAAATCCAAGCCAATAAACCCCAACCGATAATCATAAATAGACCTCCAAGTGGCGTAATTGGCCCTAAAAATTTAAGATTTGCGTTCCAATGTTCTGCGAATGACAACAAATAGATACTTACAGAAAAAACAAATGTTCCGGCAATTAAACACCAAGCTGCAGAACGTTCTAATCCGTTATTAAATTGAAAATACATTCCAACAGCTAACAAAACAATTGCGTGATACATTTGATAACGTACTCCGACTTCAAAACTTGCTAATTTTTCGGCTGGTAAAATTTTCTTGAACGCATGAGCTCCGAAAGCGCCTAATATAACCGCCGTCATTCCGTATAATGAAGCAATTGTCAACACAAGATTTTTCATAAATTATCTCTTTTTATTTTATTCAGATTTCTTTTTTCCGGCAACAAAATCTTTCAGATAATATGGCTCGAAATACGCAACATCTTCAAATGATTTTTGGTTAAATTTTTCTTCCGCAACACGAATCATATCTTTTGCCGATGGAAAAGTTTGTATAAACGTAGCATCTAAATGCGCTAAAACTTCTTGACATTTTTCTGCTCCATCACCCACAAAAATAATTTTCTTTCCTTTCAATTCTTCAAAAGAAGTTTCATCGATTACTTTAGCTTCTGTTTCTGTTAACTGATTTCCTTGCTTATCAAACAAAGCTGTATAGACTTCCATTCGTCTTGCATCAATCATCGGAATGATATAATCGACCTCTTGATTCAATTGTGATTCCGCCAAAATTTGCAACGAATTAATTGCCATAAGTGGAATATCAGATCCATATGCAAAACCTTTGGCAGACGAAACGCCAATACGCAAACCTGTGTAAGAACCTGGGCCTTTTGAAACACAAACCGCCTCTATATCTTTCCAATTTATTTGCGCGCCTTCCACGCACCAATCCACAAACTGATTCAGTTTTTCACCATGTGCATAATTTTCATCACTTTCTTCAACCAAACATAGTTGAACGCCATCTTTAGCAATCGAAACCGAACAATTTTTTGTTGAAGTTTCTAAATTTAAGATTGTTGCCATGTTGCAAAGATACACAAGGAAAATTGATGTATAAAGTTTGAATTTATGATTTTAGAATAGATTTAGAAATATTTATTACACTCTGAAACTCTTTTATGAAAATAATTTTCAATAATTTGATTAATATTTTCTCTATTTACTTCATTTAACCTCTATTTTCCTTCCAACGTTATTGGAACGCCAGCATAGAAATCTAATACTTTTTGTTTGAAAATGTAATTGTATTTCGCTTGCAACATTTGCGATTCTGCAACCATCATATCATTACGCGAACGGTTAAAATCGTATTGATTAATGACTCCTGCATTATACGATTTTTGTGCAAAATCGTATGAAATTTTCGCATATTTTACCGCTTCTTTCGACGAGTCGTATGACGCATAAGAACTATTTACTTCGAAATACGCAGATTGAACATTTTTCAGCACATCTTGTTTCGATTGTAGAAGGTCAACTTTTGCTAAATCCTCGTTGATTAATGCTTTCTGAATATTAATTTTATAGGAATATTGATTCCAAATTGGAATACTCACACCAACTCCAAAAACGCCTGTTACATTATGTCCTAATTGCTCTAATAATGCATCTTGACGTAATCTTTTATTGAAATATTGTAGATAATTCGTTCCGAAATTGAAACTTCCTGTCACTTTTGGAAATAATGAAGTTCGCGCGATTTGAGTTTCTTTCGCAGCAACATCAATTTGCAATTCGGCATGTTTGACAGAAGGCTGATTTTGATAAGCCGTTTCCACCACATCATCCAAATTATACAATTGAGACATAACATTATCTGGAATCTTCACATCGGTTACAGCAAAATTTCGGTAATCATTTAATTGCAACAACATTGCTAAATTGAATAATGCTCGCTCTATTTCGATTTGTGCATTTACCACTTCACGAGTATTTGTCGCGACTTCAGATTCAGATTGAGCTACAACAGATTGAGCTACAGTTCCAGCTTTGAACTTTTTTTGATTTTGATCCAATAATTGCTTCGAAATAGTTAGATTTCCAACTGCAACTTGTTTCAATTCTTTGTTCAATAAAACCGCCAAATAATAATTTGCAACTTGTAACGAAATATCATTTATCGTCATCGCAGTTTGTACTTTCGACGCTTCTAATTCCAAAGCAGCTTTGTCTTTATTCAATTGAACAACTCCACCATTGTAAATATTAATGCTCGATTGTACGCCAAATGAATGCGCAAATTGATAATATCCCTTTTCTATTGTTGGATTATAAGTTCCGATTGTAAAGTTAGTATCTACATAACCCGAAACCGTTGGCAACCAAGCATTGTAGGTTAACTCTAAATTTTTATTAAAAATTTCTTGGTTGATGGTATTCTGCTGAACAGTCAAATTATTTTTCGAAGCATATTCAATACATTTTTCAATTGTCCATCCTTCTTGGGCAAACGAAGGAAGAGAAGTAATAAATAGTAAAGTAAAAAATAATTGTTTCATAGACTATTCTTGTCAGAAAATTAAAGATATAAAATAAGTCGAATTTCTAACCAAAATGTTACGAAATTCGACTTAAAGTTTTTATTTGGTTAAAATCTTAACCTTTAATTTTTGAAGCAATTGCGAATTCTTCTGCAAAAGCAGCGATTCTTTCTGCAACTTCTTTTTCCTCTGTTGCTCTTTCGTAAGAACTAGACATTGAAATTAAAATTTGGTGAAAGAAACGTTTCATATCATCTTGTGTCATTTCTTTTGTCCACAAATCGATACGCAAAGCCTCTTTTGCTTTATCATCCCAAACAGAAAGTAACATTGCTTTTGTTTCTTCGTGACTAATTCCACCGTCTGGTGCATTCCAAGTCATTTTTTCTGGTACGTGATTTTCGTCCAATTCAATCTCTACCGTAATATTTGTTGTTCTCATAACTTCTAATTATTAGTTTATTTCACAAAATGGTAAACTTTACCATCAATTGTTTTTGTTGTATAATTTGTTGAATTATTACTTTCTAAAGCTGGCTTATATTTAGAATCTTTGAAGATTTTTTGACCATCCATATCATCTAACAAAGCTTTCAATTCTACCTTCGGATTCTCTTTCATGTATTGGCGAATAATTTGCAAACCAATCCAAGCCGCAATTCTTCCTGGAGAATCTTGTTCTATTTCATTATTAAATTTTGAAAATGGACTAACTGCTAAAAAGCGTTTATCCAAAGAAGCATCTGAACTGAATACATAATTTTGCTCCACAAAAAAGTTCCAAATTTGACCTTCGTTCTCAATACACCACTGAATTTGTTCTGGCGTGTAACCAACTTTATATTCGTCTGGTGTATCTGTTAACAATGCATCTTGCAAAATCAATTTCTTCCCTTCATAAATCATTTTATCAATAAATAATTGATTTCTTGGGCTAAATGTTACCACATCATTCGCAATCGCATCAACAGCTTGAGAAGGCAAACGATTAAGATCTAAATTTGTGCGTAAATAACGTTCTACGCCAATGCTATCATATAATTTATTCTTTGACCCCAAATACGCATCCATCGCAATAAACATCAAGCCAGATTGCTGACTAAACATCACAGGATAATCTATATTTTGCAAACCTGATGAATAGGTATAAACCGTCGGAATTTTATATTCTGGAAAATAAAATTGGTAACGTTGAAACATCGGAGTTAACGATTCATTTAAGTTTTTAAAATCTCCAAAAACCTTTCGAGATTGTCCATAAATACTCAACTCTTCTTTATTACGACGTTGACTTTCCCATACGTCATCCGCAGTTTTTGCATCAAAAAAGAAAGGATAATCTTTTCGTAAAGCCGCTAAAGGAATCGAATCGTTAAAAAAATCTTGGCTGATATCATGAATATTCAACTGAACATTTTGTTCTTTGACATCCACTTCCCACGATTTTTCTTTTTTGCACGCAGTAAATAAAATTAAACTCGCAAAAGCTAAGCCATATACAAATTTCATTGCTTGGTTATTTAGCTAACAAAAATAGTAAAATAATCTGTAGTATTTTCAACCCTAATTTTTTTCATAATCTGCTATCTTTGAAATAAATTATTAAACTATGCAAACTGAAAAAGTTGTAGAATATATTGTTTCTTGGTTGAAAGATTATTTGGAAACAGCGCACCAAAAAGGCTTTGTGATTGGAATTTCGGGCGGAATTGATTCGGCTGTAACCTCAACGCTTTGTGCAATGACAGGTTATCCTTTGCTTAATTTGGAAATGCCAATTCATCAAGAAAAAAATCAAGCGGATAGAGCAAAACGTCATATTGAATGGTTAAAAAATAAGTTTTCGTCGCCAATCGATTCGATAGAAGTTGATTTAACCTCAACTTTTGACGCAATGGTTTCGGCTTTACCAGAAACAGAAACGACGGATAAAGTGAATTTAGCGTTGGCCAATACACGTTCTCGTTTGCGTATGGCAACGCTTTATTATTTTGCTGGTTTACACAATTATTTGGTTGCAGGAACTGGAAATAAAGTTGAAGATTTTGGCGTTGGTTTTTATACCAAATATGGTGATGGCGGTGTAGATCTTAGTCCAATTGCAGATTTGATGAAATCGGAAGTGTATAAAATTGCTGAGTTTTTAGGCATTAATACAGATATTCAAAAAGCAAAACCAACCGATGGTTTGTTTGGCGATGATCGTTCAGATGAAGATCAATTAGGAGCAAATTACGATGAATTGGAATGGGCGATGAAAGCGAAAGAAGCTGGAAAAACTGCAGATGAATTTGAAGGAAGAGAAAAAGAAGTTTTCGAGATTTATTCGAGATTAAATCGTATTAACCAACACAAGATGGTTCCAATTCCGATATGTGATATTCCTGAGGAGTTGATGAAGTAAGTTGCGGTAAGCGGTAAGCGGTAAGCGGTAAGCGGTAAGCGGTAAGCGGTAAGCGGTAAGCGGTAAGCGGTAAGCGGTAAGCGGTAAGCGGTAAGCAAAATTAATTTTTTCAATATAAAAGCAAGCGAAAGATTGCTTTTTTATTTGGGAGCGATGTTGAAACGAGTTCAACATAACTTACGTATAATGATAATGCCATTCTGAATACAGCCTTAGTAGAGTGAAGAATCTAAGATTCCTCATAGCATCGGAATGATATTTTCTTAGTTTACATTTGAGAAATCAAAAAAATATACTAAAAACAAAAAACTCAGTAATACTACTGAGTTTTTTTATGTTGTAAATAATATGTTATTGCAATATATGCGAGGGCGATTCCAGATAAGTTTGCCATTAAATCGACAAAATCAAAACTACGATGAAGTGATATTAAAACGCCTTGTAAAATTTCGATAAGAAAACTTACCAAAAACGGAATTATCATCAAACGTAGATTTGTTATTTTGTAAGCGACAAATAACAAAATCGTCATCATTCCAAACATTCCACAATGTACTATTTTATCAAAATTATCAATCTTAAAAAAGATTCCTAATTCTTCGATTGTACTTAATTTAGAGAAATTTTCTTGTGGAAGTAGCGTCAGATAAAACACCAACGCTACATATGCAAAAAATATTATTTTCTTTGTCTTATGCACCGATTAATTCTCCGTAAGCAGCTGCATCTAATAAAGTATCTAATTGAGAAGCATCTTCAATTTTAACTTTGATAATCCACCCTTTTCCGTAAGGATCAGTATTGATTAATTCTGGCTCACCTTCTAATTCAGTGTTAAATTCTACAACTTCACCGCTAATTGGCATAAATAAATCAGAAACTGTTTTTACTGCTTCTACTGTTCCAAATACTTCTTCTTGACCTAAAGTTTCTCCTTCTGTTTCTACGTCAACATAAACAATATCTCCTAACTCTCCTTGTGCGAAAGCTGTAATACCGATTGTTGCAAAGTCTCCTTCTACAGAAATCCACTCGTGATCTTTACTGTACTTTAAATTGTTTGGAATGCTCATAATGTTTGTTTTATTGTTTTTTAATTTCCGAATGTAAAGGTAGCACTAAATCCGGCACGAATTTGAGAAATTGGAAAAGCTGTTGAAATTTTATATTTACTCATCATCTGATCCCAATAGAATCTCAAGTTCAAATTCTTACTTGCGTTATAATCTGCCGTTAACTTAAACGTCATAATTCGTTGTCCACCTGTAATTTGCGAATCTCCATAAATACTTGTTGGTACGTTTGGATTTTGTACGTCATCAAAGTTATAAATTACTTTTCGAATTGTTGTTTGATTATCTCTTAAAGAAAAATCTCCACGAATATTTAAGTCTCCTTTGATTGTTTTCTGATTTCCTTGGTAACGAATTTTCATTTTGAAATCTTTGAAAATATATCCAAATCCAACAATATATTCAGATCCATAATCTTCTGTATACGTATAATTTGTTGTACTTAATGATAACAAACGATCTCTGTTATATTGCGCACGCAATTGCATACTGTTACGGAATGTTAAATCTACTCCAATCAATGGCGAGAAAGATTCGATCATCGTAACGGCTCCATATAAATTCTGTGTATAGTAATTTCCATTTTCATCTTTACCAGTCACTTGTCCACCACCCATAATTCCTGTATCTAACATGAAGTTTGGATTAGACTGAATTCCTGTTATTGTGTAAGTCGAATTATATGAACTCGAAACCTCAACATTATCAAAATATTTATTGATAATTGGAACAGATTTCAATCCTGTGTACGTTACGCGCCAGTTCGGAACAGGAATAGAACGATTGTATCCTAACTTCGACGAACCTGCATCTTTTCCTTGCACCGCCGCTAAAAAGGCTGGTAAAAGTACATCAGAACTTCTTGCATTAAATCCTTCGTAATAACCAAGTCCATCTACATTTCCGCTACCTCTTTTTTGTGCTAAACGTCCAGAAATAGTTTTAGTATTTGTTAGGAATTGCTCAAAAATTGCATCTCCATCTTTGAAAGCTGTTTTGATATTTACGGTCGAAATATTAAGATTTGCTAATTCATCAATGTAAGGATTTTCGACTGCTAAATTGAATCCTGAATGATAAATACGACGATCTTTTGTACGTTTTGCACTCAAATCAATTCGTAAATCTGGAATAGGCTCAATTAAAGCAGTTCCATTAAAATCAGAACCTTTTGTAATTTGATACGCATCTGTCATCAATTCATCACCAACAATCAATCCTCTTTCAACCAATTGACGTTTGATATCGAATTGTGTTCCATAAACAAAACCTAAACTTGGTCCATTTTTACCATCAACACCAAAGAAACCTGGCTCATACAATAATCCTGGAATTACTGCTCCATTTGTTTGATTAAATGTAAAATTAGCGCGTTTCAACGATGATAAAACCATCCAACCATAATCTTTTGCTGTAAATTTATGTTTGAATTTATAAGCTGATTTCTTATTTGTACGACGTTTTTTAGCAAATAAATTTGTATAAACTGTATTCAACGAATCTATTTCTGCTCGACGTCCTTTTAAGATCGAATCGTAACGTTTGTAACCTTTAAACTCTGGATAGAATTTCGTAAAATCTAAATCTCCCATCAAATTAATCGAATTCGAGTTTTGAGCTGTACCTCTACCTAAATCCGCAATTTGTGTTGATGTAGAACCATCAGGATTTGTAACTTCTGTCTCAAAATTTCTGTAAGCTGTAGAAGTTGCAATCCAGTTATAATTCGAAGTAAATCCAGCTTCAACATTCATCCAATTTAAATATGGGAAGAATTTTAAAGGTAATTTATAATTCACCTGAAATTGTTGATCGTATTGAACTGGACGTCCAATTGTGAACATATTTTGCCAAATCATATCTTGATCTGCACGCTGGAAAGTTGTTCCATCATTCAACGTCATTGTCGAAGATGTTAAATCTAAACGCAACGATTTTGTCAAATCAAAACCTAAATTATATTGCCAATTGAACAAGAAATTGTTACTATATGTAGGACTAATTAAACTCGATGAGCTTCCTCCACCTAAATATTGACTGATATCTCGATATTGTCTTTCACTGTAGGTACGCACAATCTCTGTACGGAAAGAGAAACGTGTTGGCAAAGGATTCACATTAAATTCACGAATAAATTGTAAATATTTTCCTAATTCCTCTTTTGGTTGAACCGCACGCCATTTTTTGAAAGGCTCGTACGATTTTCCTCTAAATCCGTAATTATAATTAATCGACGCTCTTAATTGTTGGTTGATGTTATATTGCGTATAAATATCACGGTAATAATTATCCGAATACATCATCGAAACTGAAAAGTTAGAAGGATCGTAAAAACGAACAGGGTTGTTGTTATTTGTTGATCTAACTTTTCGAATGTTATTAAAAGCAAAACTTTTAAACTGTGTATAAGTACGAACAACTTTTTCTAATTCAGCTTTATTAGGCGCTTCATCAAAAATAATATCATTGTCTAATGGATTATATTTTGGATCGACAAAACTTTCCTGAATTGTAAAATCGAACGGAATTTCCATTCCCCATTTCTTTGGTAAGAATTTGTCTAATTTTACTTGTGCATTCAACGCATATTGTAATGATTCGTCCTGATTACGATTTGCAGGACCTTGATCTATCGCACCAAAACCTACAGAACTTGTGCTTCCAGAAACTTGTACATTCGCAAAATCACCTAAATTGAACTGCACATTTGCTGAAGCTGCATAACCACCTTGGTTATCAATTTCGCTTAAACGAAGTTCATTTACCCAAAGTAAAACTTCTTTATCAGACGGTCCAGAAGTGTTACGAACCCCAATCATAATCGAAGAGACATTACCCAATGTTGGACGACCTTTTACATAAACCGTTTTGTTTGGATTCTCTTGATCAAAAGCAAAATTGAAACGTTGCAATGTACTGAAACCATCAGCATCCCTTTGTTTTTTAGCATCTGTAAACAAATCTGTATTCAGATCGATAAAGTTTTCATCTGGCCAAACTGTGCTTTCTGTTGCAGAACTTTGTGGCGTATATTTCAACGGCATTTCATATTCGTAGTAGTTATCTGTATAATCACTACCTACACGAATAAATAATTTTGTACCATTATCAATCGCATTTGACGCTCTATCTAATAAGTTTTGAGCAGATACAAACATTTGCAACTTTTTGTATCGACGCAAATCTAAATTTGTATTCTTAAAAATAGCTTTTGAAGTACTTCCTGGTTTAAACTTCGCTTTCAATGTCATCGAAGCTTCGTTCTGAGATTGATATCCCGTTGTTCCTTGTGTTTGTTCACGATAAACTCCAGGAGGAATCATATAACGAGGACGATCTGTACCATTTCGTTCGATACTTACCTCACCAATTTCTAAATCATCAATATTTTTATCCTCCTCATAACCTTCTTGATTACTAATGATATAAGGATAAATGTTTTTTGTATAACGACGCCATTCAGAACGAACTAAATCAAAAGTACCAAAACGTAGAGTTGTTTCTTCCTCGAAACCTCGCATCACCATACGCATAAAACGAGCAGCTGTTAACACACTTTCTGCTTGTGCAATAGACGCATCATTGTTTAACTCTTCTACTCCATCTCCGTCAAGATCTAAATCAAAGTTATCAACAGGAATACGAACTTGATACCATTTTACATCATGTTTCGTTTTGTCAGGAAATTCTCCCTGAACCGTTTTTCTTGCAACAATAAATTTATTGTTTGGATCTTCTAACGTTTGACGGTTAATTTTTAACGTATACTGATTATAGTTTTCTGTCTGATCTAAATTGAAATCGCCATTAATATCTTCTGTATCTGGCGTTAAAGATGATGCATGTAAAGGATTATCAGTTGAATTGTTTCCTTGCGGATTTCTGAAATAACGGTAACGATCTTGAACCGTATTCCCGATTGATGCACCTCTAAAGCGATCATCTAAGAAGAATAAATAATTATCATTTGCAGGATCTAATTCTCCTGTCACTAAATTATTACTCGTAATTCCATAACGTTGCGCTTCTTCCTCATCTGTTAATCCATTATAACCCAAATCTTGTTGTTTTCGGGCAGCTCCTTCCGTATCAAAAGCATATAAAATTGGATTTAACTGAGGTGTTAATCCCCATTTAGAAGCAACAGTCGCCGCACCATTTCCAGAATGAGGCAATCCATTTTCGTACATCATTTCGCCGTCTTTTAAGACGTCTTCTGAAACATTTCCTAAATGTACCAATAACTCTCCTTCTCCACCTTTTCCATCTGCATAAGGATCCATCATCCAAAACTCGATGTATTCCACATTCGAATCTTTGAAGTTAGAAACTGAAATAGGACGCATAATTGCTCCCCAGTTTTTCGTATCTACTGCATTTGGATTAACATTATAAGGTCCACGTTCTTGCGGATAGAATGTCATATCAAATGTGCTGATGTACGAATTTGTACCAGCCATTACATCACGTTGATCAAAAAGCTCTTTTAACTTAATGCGACGTGCCATGTGTGTTGACATTTGTTGATCTGTTAAAGGCGAACTTCCTCCCATACCATAAAAACGAGGATCAATCGTGTACCATGATAACATACGACGACCATTGTTGAATGATAAATCGTCATTTTTCATTCCATTTGGGAAGAACGGGTGGTAACCAGAAGCAGAATATCCAGCAGGTTTTCCTGGTGTTGATCCAAATTTCCATGAACCAACATCTAATAAACTAATGCGCGATTGTGCATCTTCGAAATCGTCTATATAAGAATAACCTCCTGTCACTTTGTTCATTCCTGGCATCAAATAAGCCGCCTCTGCCTGAACACTAATGTTCGACATTTGGTCCGTTTTGATTCCCGGAATTTTATTTGTTAAACGAGTTAACCACTCAGCTTCTGAGTTATATTGTGTATTAAGTCCAACAATTGTGTTATTCACAGGTTCTGAACCAAATTGTGTTTTTTGCGTAACTGGACGTTCTTGGTAATTAATTAAAGTTCCGCCTAACATAAACTTATCACTAAATTTATGCTCGACATTAATTCCCATGAAACGTTTTTTCTGTAAATTAAATGTAGATTGATTTTCTAAAGAAACATTAATTGGTGCTCCAGAATTTTTCAATTGTTCATTAATGATTTTTACACGCCCCAACTGATAATCTACCGTATAATCTACGCCTTCCGTCAACGTTGCTCCACCAGAAGTTACTTTAACAGAACCTTGCGGCACATTGAAAGCGCCCAACGGAATACCATCTGTCACCGTTCCTTTGTAACGACCTTCTAACGTATAACGATTAGCTAATTTTTCGCCAGAAAGTGTATTTGGTAATTGACGATAAATTTGATTAAAAACATATTCTTCATTTTGACCTTTTAATTTATTGCTCAAATATTTACCAAAAGGTTCAACAGAAGTGAAAATAATATTTCCTCTTTCTGTATCAATTGTTAACCCTGGTTGAAAATCAAATAAACCATCACCTTTACTTCCGTCAGGATTTTGTTGTAATTGTCCGTTCGAATTTAATCTATCCATGTTCAGAACTTGAATTAACGATTGTTCTGAAACAGCAGAATTTGGTAAGTAATTTAATTTTCCAGAAGATTGTTCACCATTATATTTGAAATTAATATTCATCAAGAAATCTTCACTCGAAACACCATAAGCATTTAACGAATAAATATTTTTCATCATCAAATCCCACATTGGCGAAGCCACATTAACTGCAGAATTTGGTTTGATTAATTTCGCGATAATTGGTTTATCTGTCTCACTCGACATTTGTCCAACTTTGTATAATTTTGTCGGATCAGAGCTTAACGAATACTGAAACGAAACCGCTAACAAATCTTCACCATCAACCAAAGGCGTATTCAAGGAAATGTATCCTAATTTTGGATAGAAAGTGAATTCGGAAGCATCAAGTTTACGAACATTTTCGTTGACGATAAAGTTTTCTCCATCCTGAAATTGTTCTCCATTGAAAGAATATCCGTTCAAATAACTTCTTGCATCACTAATCTTAGTAAAACCTTGAGAATTAATCTCATTAAATAAGGCATTACTACTATTTTGAGGCGCTGTATCACCTTCTGCAATATCTCGCAAAGCGATAATAGAACGTCTATTCTGTTGATTCCCTCCAGATTTATCAACTTTCCAAACCTCAATATTACTGATATTGATATTACTGTTAACTGCAGGATAATTTGCTAACGCTCTATCGTAACTATTTCTAAAAAATTGACCTAAGAAAAAGTGTCTATTGTATTCATATTTTTCGGCAGCGACTTTAAAATCAGTCATCACACCACCTCCTTGAACCACGATATTTTTAGATTCTGAACGTTGTTCTGAAAAGACAGCCGATACATTTGTACGACCGAATTTAAGATCTGTTCTAACTCCAAAAAGTGATTGCGCACCTGTAATCAACGAAGTACTAAGTGGCATCGAAATATTACCAACCTCTATATTTTGTAGGATATCATCTTCACCTCCAAATGGATCCAATTTATTCCCTAAAGCCTTTCTCCACTGAAGTTTCATTTGATTTTCGAAGCCAAAACCAGCTTGCGTATCATAATTCACTTTCATCTGAAGATTTTCTCCGACTTTACCTAAAATACTCAATTGCATACGTTGGTTAAGATCCATTGTAAGCGTTTGACGGTTTTGCGGTAACAACATTGGATTGTCTATCTTTTGCAAGAAAACACCCAATTCTAAATTTGCATAACCTTGCGGAATCAATGAAATTTCTGATCCACCAAAAATAGTTTCGAAAGCTTTAGATTTCACCTTAAAACTTGGTAAAATACTTCCTTCTTTTTTTCCTTCCTTATCTCCAAAACGTTCTTCACGATAAAATTGATCGTTGGTTTGAGATTTTACTCGGAAATAATTTTTCATGTCTTGATTCTGAACCAAAGTCAGGTATTCTTGACGTGTCAAATAGATAGGTTCGGAAACTAAACTTGTTCCAATTTGAGGATATAAAATATACTGACGCTTTATCGCATCATATTGTACATCGTATTTTATTTGATTATCTAAAAACAATCCACCTTTTTGATCTCGGATAGGAAACTTAAGCGTATCACTTTCCTGAGCCATAACATCGCTCATAGTTCCCATTGCAAAAAGGAAACACAAAGCCGCTATAGTAGAGCCTTTACGAATAGTTTTTGGTTCGTTATGAATCTTCATTAAATTTTCTTCAAGGTTTCTTTTACTAAGAATTCCACGTCTGCATCTGGCTGATCTTGTAGGATTTTGTCCATGATTTTCTCTGCAGATTTTTTAGGAATTCCTAAAACTTCTAAAGCAGATAACGCTTCATTCTTAGATTTATTTTTAACCGAAGTAGAATTAACATCTAATATTAAATTTTGATCCAATTTATCTTTCAAGTCAATGATGATTCTTTGCGCTGTTTTAGCTCCAATTCCTTTTACACTTTGCAATAATCTGGCATCTTCTTGAGCGATTGCAGTTGCAATTTCTTTGGAAGAAAGTGTAGAAATAATCATCATTCCAGAAGCTGGACCAACACCGTTAACACTAATTAATTTCTGAAAAATTTCTCGTTCTAATTTTGTTGCAAATCCATAAAGTATATGCGCATCTTCGCGAACAATCAAATGTGTAAAAATTGTAACCAACTCTTCGTGTTCTAAAGTAGAATATGTATTCAATGAAATATTGACCCAATATCCGACCCCATTACAATCTATTACAGCATTTGTTGGATAAATCTCGATTAATTTACCTCTTAATTGTGTTATCATTTTGATGTTTATTTAGTTACACACATATAGTGATAACGTCAAAAATACGATTTATTTTGTAAGGATGAAAGTATTGATTTTAATGAAAGCCTTGTCAAGATTTAAATCTTGACAAGGCTTCAATTGATTTGAATTAAATATTTTGAGAAATCAATTTTTAGTTTTTCATATTGTTGTTGGTTTGAAATATAACCGTCGTACTAAACGGAGGAAATGTAAATACAGTTTTAAAATAATCAGTTGAATACTCTTTATCACTAATAGGATTATTAAACGTTACTCTCGTTTTAAGACTAGAACATCTTAATTTGTCATCATAATTTTTATCAAATGAATAAGGTAATGGTTCAAAATAACCCTCATAATTTTTTTCACAAGGATATAATCCGTCAGATTCTAATGGACTTTGTTCAAATACTTTTCCAAAATGTTGAACTATAAATAATATTATTATTGAAATTAATAAGGATAAAATAATAATTTTTAAATTTTTCAAATTCAAAAATTCAAAAATTCAATTAATTACAAATAAATTTACATACAATGCTCATCCATTCCATTTAGCTGAAGTGCTTCTTTGGCTGGTGAAATGAAAGGAATGTTTAATTCTAATCCGCGAAGGATAAATAATACACCCAAAATAAGTGTGATAATTGGTAAGATTTTTAAGATAGTTTGACGTTGTTTCACTGATAAAAAATTACCAAATAAAACGGTGGCAAACATTAAAGGCAAGGTTCCAAGTCCAAAGAAGAACATGAATAGTGCACTTTTGTAAACTGATCCTAAACCAATGGCTGCTGTAAGTGAAGCGTAAACCATTCCGCAAGGTAAAAGTCCGTTTAATAGACCAACTATATAAAGAGAGGAAGAATCTTTCTTGATTAAGAATTTACCAAGAGAGAGTTTTACTTTTACCATCAAGGCGTTAACAGGGCGAAGTTGCGTAGCACCATTTTCGTAGAATTTTGGAATCATGACCATAATAATCATCAAAACTCCAATCAAAATACTTAAGTAATTTTGTAATCCAACAAATGAAAATGATTCACCAATCAATCCTAAAATTGCGCCTAAAATTGTATAAGTTGTTACACGTCCTAATTGATACGTCAAATTACGAAGTGTAAATTTTAGTTTGTTTTGAGATTCTAATCCCAAAGATAAAGCAATAGGCCCGCACATCCCCACGCAATGCAGGGACGATGTAAGACCTATGGATAATGCTATGATAACTATTGTGAAATCCATCGAATGGACTTTTTAATCAAATAAGTTTGATTATTTTCTTTCCAGCTTAAAGTTAATTCGTATTCTCCGTCAATTAACTTAACAGATGGTACTAAAAAATTCTTTTTATCAGATAATTTAATCGGCATTTTGACATCTTTTGTTTCGTCATCATTACGCATCAAAAAAATATCTCCTTTAAAATCGGCAGCAGTAGTTGCTGGAAATTGAAATAAAAATCCATTTGCTTGTACAATAACTTCTGGTTTTTCGGCCAAAGCATTTGCACGTTTTTCAGCATTTATTTCATCCTGAAAATGAATTTCTTTTTCGTAATAATCCTCGGTTACCATTCCACCTGTATCTCCTGCAAAATATAACAATGATAGAATGAATATCATAAAACATCCCAAAGCAATTGCTACATAATGTCCCCAATTTAACTTCATATGATTAATATTTGAATGGAGCTGAGAAGCTCGTTTCGTATTTATCGATTACTTTTCCTTTTTGATTAACTAAGCCAATCACTACTTTTTCTTTGTACGATTTAACTTCATCCATTGGAATTTTCAAGAAGAATTTTCCTTGAATGATTTGACCTTTTTCCATGTTCAATTTATTTTCGCCTTCATACATTTCTACTTTTGAGTTTTTGTGTGATAGCAATTGAACAGTTACAATTTGATCTGCATTCGTTTTATTGTACAATGTATACTCGAATTGATTAACGTAGTATTTTCCTTCTACTTTGTAATCTGTTCCAGGAACTTTAAGGTATTTAGATTCTACATCAGAACGAGAGAACAAGAAAGCTGTCATTGCTCCAATTAATAATAATAAAGCAAATGTATAAGCAGCTAATCGTTTTGTGAATTTGAATTTTTCGCCACGTTTGATATCATCTTCCGAAGCATAACGAATCAATCCTGTTGGTAAACCGACTTTTTCCATTACTTCGTCACACGCATCAATACAAGCTGTACAGTTAACACATTCTAATTGGATTCCGTTACGAATATCAATTCCAGTAGGACAAACAACAACACATTGACCACAGTCAATACAATCCCCTTTTCCTTCAGCTTTACGATCTTCGTTCTTTTTAAATTTTGCTCGACCAGCTGTTCCTTCACCACGTTTGAAATCGTATGTTACATTGATTGTATGCGAATCAATTAATACACCTTGGAAACGTCCGTAAGGACAAACCAATGTACACGCTTGTTCGCGAAACCATGCGAATACGAAATAAAACATTGCTGAGAAGAAAACTAATCCAACCAATGTTCCTACATTTTCGGCTGGTCCTTCTTTTATCACATCATACAACGCATCAGCTCCAATAATGTAAGCTAAGAATACATTGGCGATGATAAATGAAATGATTGCGAAGATGGTCCATTTCAATAATTTTTTACGAATTTTTTCTTCGTCCCAATCTTGCTTATCTAATCTAATTTGTTTTGCTCTATCTCCTTCTATGGCGTATTCTATTTTTCGGAAAACCATTTCCAAAAAAATTGTTTGCGGACATACCCATCCACAAAATAAACGACCATAAGCCATGGTAAATAAAACGATGAAAATAATTGTCGTAATCATTCCTAAAGCTAGAAGGAAGAAATCGGATGTAAAGAACGGAAATCCGAATAAGATGAATTGGCTGTGCAAAACATCAAATTTGAACAATGGATTTCCATTAGGTAATTTAAAGAAAGGCGTTAAGATTAATATTGCTAACAATACATAACTTACATACGTCCTATAGTTTGTAAACTTACCTTTTGGTTTTTTAGGATAAACCCATTTACGTTCTCCGGTTCGCTCCATGGTTCCAATGGAACTACGAACATCTTCGTTCATTTGGCTGTTATCATCCAAATAATCGTCTAAATTAAATTCATCTTTTGGGTCAGAATTTTGAACACTCATTTTAGTGAATTTTAAATATATACAAATTTACGACTAAAAAAGAAAAGAGAGCTTATAAATAAGCTCTCTTTCAATATGATATTTGTTGTAATTATTAATGAATTACTTTTGTTTCCATGCTTCCATTAAGTCACCTTGAGGAGCAGCTGCACCTTCTGCAACTGTTTTCGTAGGTTCTTTTTGGTTGATGTAATAAACATAAGAAGCTACTTTCTCAATTGCTAATCCAGATAACTCTTTACGTTGACCAAATGCACGCATTTGAGGATTGTGAGGAGATCCATTATAAACAATGTGATAGATATTTTTGAACAAACTATCTTCTACATGATTCACCCAGTAATCATCCGTTAAGTTTGGTCCAATACCTCCTTTACCACCTTCCATGTGACATTGTGTACAGTTTTGCTCAAAGATTTTTTTACCTTGTTCTACGATTGCAGGATCGTTAGATTTGTTTACAGCTCCTGTGATATCAATATCATTTGCAACTGCCCAAATACTATCTTGCGCATCTTTGTAAACCATTTCTTCTTCGTATTCTTTGTCCATGTGAGCAAAGTCTGTGAAGCTATATGCCATTACGTAAACTACCATAAATACTATACCAAAGTAGAATAATGATAACCACCATTGTGGTAAAGCGTTGTCTAACTCTTTGATTCCGTCAAAACCGTGATCTAAGATAATAGATTCTTCTTCTTCGTCTGATTGTTTTTTACCAGCACTACTGAACAATCTTTTGAAGTAACCTATTTTAGCTTCTTCTAAATATTTAGCTTGTTCATCTTCAGATAATCTTTTGAATTTCTCTGCTTCAACAACTTTGTTTAAAGCATTGATGATTAAAAGCATCACGATTGCAACTGCTAATACTGCCCAGAAAATTCCTTGTGCAAACACATGTTTCAAGTGCTCCAATAAATTGTGCATCATTCCTTGAAAACCTGGTTCTGGCACCACATCTACTGGCGTCACCATTGTAAACGCTAAGATTACTGCTAATAGCGTTAATGGAATAAATATATAAGCCGGGGTACGTTGTCTCATTTTGTATTATTTTTTTCGTTCTCTTCTGGTTCTAAATCTAAAGCTGCTGACTCGCTGTCTTTGTAATACTCTTTTGGTTTTTTCATAACCTTAACAAAAATTGTCACAAAGACTGCTATAAATCCTATTAGGATTAATGTCTGCAATAAAGATGCATACTCATACTGAGAAAGGAATTCTTTATAATATTTTAACATTAGTTACTTGCTGTCTCTACTTGTTCAGCTTTGATATCTGTTCCTAAACGTTGTAAATATGCGATTAACGCTGTAATCTCACGATCTCTTAACGGAACAAACTCTTTACCTTGTTGTTTAGCTTCTGCTTCTTTTTTCGCATATAACTCTTTCAAATCAGACGCATCTTTAAAGATAGTTTGCTCGATTGCTAAAGCTTGTTTGTTCATAGAAACTTGCATACTGTCAAAATCTTCTTGTTGATAAGGGACACCTAATGCAACCATTGATTTCATTTTATCACGCGTTAACTCACGGTCTAATTTGTTTTCAATTAACCATGGGTAACGTGGCATGATAGAACCATCTGATGTAGAACGTGGATTCCACATATGTTTGTAATGCCAAGCGTCTGGGTTTTTACCTCCTTCGCGGTGTAAGTCTGGACCAGTTCTTTTAGAACCCCATAAAAATGGGTGATCGTAAACAAATTCTCCTGCTTTAGAGTATTCACCATAACGTTTTACTTCATCACGGAATGGACGAACCATTTGCGTGTGACAAGCATTACATCCTTCTCTAATATATAAATCACGTCCTTCTAACTCTAATGGAGTGTAAGGTTTGATACTTGCAATTGTAGGTACGTTAGATTTTACTACGATTGTAGGAACAATCTCTACTAATCCACCTACTGCTAAAGTTAATACAGCTCCGATTGTTAACACGATTGGTGTTCTTTCGATCCAAGAGTGTACGCCTTCTCCTTGTGTACGCGCTGCTGTTTTTGGAGCCAATGCAGGAGCTTCTGCTTCTTCATTTGCAACAAAGTGTCCAGATTTTACAGTTTTCCAAACATTGATAATCATTAAGATTGCTCCTATTAAGTATAATGTTCCACCAAATGCACGCAATGGATATAACCATTGTTTAAGAATTGTAACTGTTTGTAAGAAGTTACCATATTCTAATGTTCCATCTGCTGCGAATTGTTTCCACATTAAACCTTGTGTCCATCCTGCAACATACATAGGAATTACCCAGAATAAGATACCGAAAGTACCTATCCAGAAGTGCGCATTAGCCATCTTAACAGAAGCTAATTTTGTATTGAATAATTTTGGTGCTAAATAATAGATCATACCAAAAGCGATAAATCCATTCCATCCTAAAGTACCTACGTGTACGTGAGCAGGAACCCAGTCTGTAAAGTGACCAATTTTATTTAATGTTTTTGTTGCTAACATTGGACCTTCAAAAGTAGCCATACCATAACAAGTTAAGGCAACTACGAAGAATTTCAAAATAGGATTTTCTCGTACTTTATCCCATGCACCACGTAATGTTAATAAACCATTTAACATACCTCCCCAAGATGGAGCGATTAACATGATAGAGAAACCTGTTCCTAAAGCTTGTGCCCAACCTGGTAATGCGGTATAAAGCAAGTGGTGAGGACCAGCCCAAATATAAATAAAGATTAATGACCAGAAGTGGATAATAGATAATTTGTATGAGAATACAGGTCTATTAGCTGCTTTTGGTACAAAGTAATACATTAATCCTAAGATAGGTGTCGTTAAGAAGAATGCTACCGCATTGTGTCCGTACCACCATTGTACTAACGCATCTTGAACTCCAGAATACAATGAATATGATTTCGGAGCCGTTAAGCTAAATGTTACAGGGATTTCTAAATTGTTAAACACGTGTAACATTGTAATTGCAGCCCAAGTTCCGATAAAGAACCAAATTGCTACATACAAATGACGAACACGACGTTTAGCAATCGTTAAGAACATTTGTGCTCCAAACAATACCCAAACTAAAGCGATTAAAATATCAATTGGCCATTCGTGCTCAGCATACTCTTTAGAAGTGTTGTATCCTAAGATAAATGTTACAAATGATAATACAATAAATAATTGCCATCCCCAGAAAACGATCCAGCTTAAAACATCGCTGTACATTCTGGTTTTCAACAACCTTTGCATTGAATAATAAGCTCCGGTAAAGAACGAGTTTCCAACAAACGCGAACACCGCAAATGTTGTGTGAATCATTCTTAATCTACCAAAACCAAGTGTCCCTTGTGAATTGATTAACCCTTGGATGTTCCCTCCGATTGTACCATCATCCGATCCGAAGATGTATTCTGGTAACGTTGGAAAAAACAACAAAGTTGCAACCAATACTCCAAAGAAAAATGCCATAACTGCCCAAAACAATGTGGCATAAAGGAAATACTTTACGATCTTATTGTCGTAACTAAAAGTCTGCATTTGCATTATGAGTCGATTTTATCTTGTGTTTTTTTATCATCTTTTAACATTCTCACTGCTGGGGATTCATCCTCATCAAATTGTCCTTTCTTATACCCTAAAAAGAATAAAAGTAAGAAAATTGCCCCCAAAGAGACACTAACTAATATCATTAATAATAATATCCCCATAGCTCCACAAAATTACAAAGCCCTAAGTTCTTATCACAATGATTTTGGTCAGAGCAGTATGTATAAGTCTAATTTAAAATCAATCTAAATTCCATTTTGTTAATTTATCTACAATTCGCGTACTTGCCGTTGCAAAAATTAACACTGAAATAGAACTTATTGGCATTAATATAGCCGCTACAACTGGCTGTAAATAACCAGAAACAGCGAAACTAAGTCCAACAATATTATACAAGAAACTGATAAAAAAAGCAATTTTTACAAATTTCATCGTGGTCTTCGATAACTTTAAGAAATTTGGAATTGCTGAAAAACTTTTTGCATCCAAAATTCCATCACATGAAGGCGAAAAACTGTTAATATCCTCAGAAATAGAAATCCCAACTGTACTTTGCTTCAAAGCTCCAGCGTCATTCAATCCATCTCCAAGCATCATCACTTTCTTCTCATCTTGTTCCAGTTGTTTGATATATTCTAACTTATCAGTTGGTGATTGATTAAAAATCAATTTTGCATTGGTTGGAAAAATTGTTTCTAAATATTCTTTTTCAGAATCATTATCCCCAGACAAAACGTGTAACTGATAAGCATCCAATTCTTTCAATAAACGATCTAAACCTTTTCTATATCGATTGGTGTAAACAAATTTACCAAAAACTTCTTCATTAATTGATATAAATACTTGAGATTGATTTAAAGTATTTTCATTAAAAATAGCATTCGTAAAACTTCTCGAACCAACTTTTATTTGATGTCCATCTACATTAGCTTGCTGACCTTTTCCTACAATTTCTTCGTAATTTGAAATCGGTAAATGATCGTCAACAGTCAACTTTTTATATAATGTACGGCTTAATGGGTGATTAGAGTTTCTAATCAACGCTTTTACCAATTGTTTTTGATACTCCGAAAGTTCTTTCCCTTCGTATTGCACTTGCGCTTCATCACTTTCCGTAATTGTACCAGTTTTATCGAAAACTACATCTGTAATTTTCTCCATTCTTTCGATTGTCGATGTATTTTTTACATAGAATTTCTTATTACCGAATATACGCATCATGTGTCCCAAAATAAATGGAGATGACAAACCTAACGCACAAGGACAAGCAATAATTAAGATAGATGTAACAACTTCTAATATTTTTGACGAATCGTGGAAATACCAATAAACAGCAGAAATTGCTGTAATAATAAGAATGATTAATGTAAAATAATGACTGATTTTATTCGTCAAAGCATTCAACTCAGATTCTTCTTTCTGGAAAGCATCATTGTTCCACAATTGGGTTAAATAACTTTGATTAACATCCGAAATAATTTCCAACTCAATTGCATGCCCAGATTGTTTTCCCCCAGCAAATATTTTATCTCCAGCTTTTTTCTGAATCAAACGAGATTCTCCAGTCACAAACGAGTTATCGATCATCGCTTCACCTTTCATCAAAATAGCATCGGCTGGAATAATTTCTTCATTTCTAATTAAAATTCGATCACCTTTTTTCAAATCAGCCAACAAAATTGGTTGTTCATAACCATTTTCTAATTTTGCAACTGCAATTGGATAAAACGATTTGTAATCTCGATCAAATGCCAACGCTTGCATTGTTTGTTGCTGAAACCATTTCCCTGTCAACATCAAAAATAAAAGCATCGCTAATGTATCAAAGTAACCTGGCGAAATATCGAAAATGATATCATAAGTCGATTTGAACATAATCACGATGATTCCTAACGCAATTGGCACATCGATATTGATATATTTATTTTTCAGACCTTGCCAAGCCGAAACAAAATAATCGGTAGATGAATAAAAGAAAACAGGCAATGATAACGCGAACATTGTCCAACGGAAATATCCTTTGTTTTGATCTAACCATTGTTCTTTTACATTACCAAAAACTTCGACATATTCTGGAAATGATAAAAGCATAATATTCCCAAAACAGAATCCTGCAATAACCAATTTGCTCACTAAAGAACGATCGACTTTGCTTTTTTTCTTTTTGTCTAATGTTTTTAGATTAATCGAAGGTTTATAGCCTAAATTTGTAATAAATCTTGCCAAATCACCTAATTTCAAATCCGCATCTCGATACGTAATCTGAACAGTTTTTTGCGTAAAATTGACATTAGAAGATATAATATTTGGATTAATTGTATCCAAACTTTCTAACAACCAAACACACGAAGTACAATGCATTACAGGCACATAAAAGGACACAACAGTAACGCCATCATCTGAAAAATCGACAACTTTATCAAAGATTTCTTTTGTGTTTAAGAAATCAAATTGATGATTACTTTTTCCATCAGGACGCAAACCTGCATTACGATTAAGGTCGTAATAATCTTTTAAATTATTTACGTTTAAAATCTCGTAAACCGTTTTACAACCCTGACAACAAAAATCCTTTTCATCGAACTGAATAACCTCTTCTTCAATTCGTTGACCACAGTGAAAACAATTCTCTTCCATACTATTTTACAAAATTACTTTCCTTTTATCAGAATTAACGTTAACTTTGTATGAATTAAGTCATAACAACAAGATATGTCAGAGTTTAATGAGAATGTAGTATTGATTAAAGCGATGTTTGATAACCCAGAGTCTTTCGGGGTTTTTAGTAAGGAAGAATTATTGGAGTTTGAGCAAGAAAAGAAAATCATCAACCTAAAAAAAGGAGACGAAATTATCCAGGAAGGTCACACACCAAAAGGTATATATTGCGTCATGAAAGGAACTGCTAAGTTGTTCAAAATTGGTTTTAATGGAAAAGAGCAAATTCTACGTTTTATCAACGAAGGTGACATTATCGGTTATCGCTCAATTTTAAGTCAAGAAGTTTTTGGTGCATCTGCAACTGCAATGACCCCTGTTGAAATATATTATATTCCAGAAAAATTCTTCTTAAAATTATTAGAAGTTAATCCAAAATTAGCTTTCAATATTTTACAAAGAATTGCAAAAGATTTGGGAGAATATGCAAGAACAATTACTTATTTAGCACAAAAAACAGTTCGCGAACGTTTGGCTGAAGTTTTAATTTTATTAGAAGGAAAATTAGGAACAGACAAAGACGGATTTATCAACATTTCGTTGACACGCGAAGAAATGGCAAATTTGATTGGAACAGCAACAGAATCTGCAATTCGTTTGATTTCTGAATTCAAAACTGATGAATTAATCGAAGTTGAAGGAAGAAAAATAAAAGTTTTAGATCATCAAAAATTGACAAAATTAGGTCATGTTATTTTGTAAGAATTTATTCTTTATATAAAATAAAAAGTCGCTCTGTGAGCGACTTTTTTATGCAAACTATTTCAATTTCATATAATAATCTTTGAGAATTGGATCAATTTTTTCGAGCGCATATCTCAACGTCGTTCTTGGCATTTGTAATGTATATTCGTCCAAAAACTCAATCAACTTTTCTTCGTTCATATTTCCCATTTCACGCAACATCCAACCATTTGCTTTATGCATTAAATCGTGCGAATGATTAAGATTTTTCAACACAATTTCTGGAACAATTGAAAATGATTTTTGTTTGATAAAATACATCGTTGATACAATTGCTATTCGTTTTTCCCACAAATCATCAGAATCCGCCAATTCAAAAAGCAATTCTTCTCGTTTTTGATGAAAACAATAATGTCCCAAAATTTTATAACAACTTGTGTCAACCAAATCCCAATTGTTGATTTGAGAAGTTTGAGCAAGATAAAAATCGATGATATCTTTTCTTATTTGTTCATCTTTTGATTTTTCGTACTTCAAAACCAACATCAATAAAGCAGTTAATCTGCATTCGTGAATATCGGAATTCAATAAATTTTTGATGTCATTTAAAGAAACTTGTTGATAAAATTCTTTCGCAATCAAACGTTGATTCGGAACAGAAATCCCAAGAAAAATATCTCCTTCACCATATTCTCCTTTTCCAGTTTTGAAAAAACGCATCATAATCTTCGCTTTATCATCGTCCGCTAAATCTTGTAAAGTTGATTTTAATTGCTCTATCATATTTTATCAATTAGATTTTGAAGTTAACAAAAAAAGAGTCCAAAAACTGAACTCTTATTTATTTTAAAATATTAAATATAAATTTAATAACTTTAATGCAAACTTACATTTATGAATTTCAAACACAAGCCTCTAATATTATTCTTCTTCCTGATTATAATAATCAATGGTCTTATAAAGTTGTATAATAATTTTCCTGAAAATTCAATGGGTCTTTATATTCAAATTGGATTATTATTTATGGTTATATTAATTCTAATTTTTAATCTTAAAAAATCTAAAAATTAAAACTATTACTCTTCCGAATCATTTTCTTCCTCATCGTAATATTGAAAAAGGAAATTATTATAAGGAAAACGTTTCATGTGAATTTCTTTCACTTCTTCATAAACCGTTTTTCGCAAATCTTCTAAATTATCTTTTTCCGTTGCCGAAATAAACAATGTCGGATAATCTGTTTTCGCCATCCACGTACGTTTCCAATCTTCTAACGAATAATTTTCAAATTTCTTTTCAGACAAATCATCTTCATCTTGTTTGATATAAGAAAAATTATCAATTTTATTGAAAACCATAATCGTTGGTTTTTCTTTCGACTCTATTTCAGCTAAAATTTGATTCACAGAATTCACATGATCCTCAAAACTCGCATGCGAAATATCCACAACATGGACCAACAAATCCGCTTCACGAACCTCATCTAATGTAGATTTAAACGATTCTACCAATTGTGTTGGCAACTTGCGAATAAACCCAACAGTATCCGTTAATAAGAAAGGTAAATTACCAATTACCACTTTTCGAACCGTTGTATCTAATGTTGCAAATAATTTATTTTCGGCAAAAACTTCGGACTTCGATAAGACATTCATCAACGTTGATTTCCCAACATTTGTGTACCCAACCAACGCAACGCGTACCAATGCTCCTCGATTTTTACGTTGAGTCGCCATTTGCTTATCGATTCCTTTCAATTTCTCTTTCAATAACGTAATTCGATCACGAATAATACGTCTATCCGTTTCAATTTCCGTTTCACCAGGACCACGCATACCAATTCCTCCACGTTGACGCTCTAAGTGTGTCCACATTCGTGTTAATCGTGGTAATAAATATTGGTATTGAGCCAATTCTACCTGCGTACGTGCATATGAAGTTTGCGCTCGTTGAGCAAAAATATCTAAAATCAATTGTGTACGGTCGATGATTTTTTTGTTGACAACTTTCTCAATATTTTTCAACTGAGAAGGCGTTAATTCATCATCAAAAATAACTGTATCAATATCATATTCTTCGACAAAAGCCGTGATTTCATCTAATTTCCCGCTTCCTACAAAGAATTTAGAATCAGGTTTGTCCATTCTTTGCGTAAAACGTTCTCCAACTGTCGCTCCAGCTGTATAAGCTAAGAACTCCAATTCGTCCATATATTCCGTCAGTTTTTCTTCGGATTGTTCACGTGTAATCAATCCAACTAAAACTACTTTTTCGTATTGTGCTTCTTGTTTTTCTAACATATATTACTGCAAAAATAAAAGAAAGTTTTGGATGTAACCGAACTTTCTATAAAATATTGAGAATTAATCAAATCAATAAAACTCAATAAATATTTGAGTTCTTTTGGATAAAAATAGAAAAAAATAAGGTTTTCATAATTAATAACAAGTTTATTTACTAATTTTCAAAAAATCTATTGTCAATTAAAATTTCCTTTCTACATTTGTTCCGACAAAAAAGTAAAAATGTACAAAAATCAATTACATCATCATCACCATCATACTTGCACTCAAGCGAGCAGATAGTGGTATGTAATGATTTTATCACAATATCTAAATCCCGTTTGAGTAAATCGAACGGGATTTTTTGTTACTTCAAGATTTAATCATCGATTTACTCAAACTTAAAAAATATAAAACATTAAAAATGAGTAAATTAAAAATAGCCATTCAGAAAAGTGGTCGATTAAGTGAAAAATCACTCGAATTATTGAAAGATTGCGGAATTAAAATTTCTACAAGTAATCGAAAATTAAGAACCGAATCTCCAAATTTCCCTATCGAAGTTTTATTCTTACGAGACGACGATATTTCACAATATGTAGAACAAGGCGTTGCTGACATCGGTATTTTAGGAGAAAATGAAGTTTGGGAAAAAGATAAAAATGTCACTCAAATTCGTCAATTAGGATTCGCAGGTTGTAAACTTTGTTTAGCTATTCCGAAAGATGAAGCTTATACAGATTTAAGTTATTTTCAAGACAAAAAAATTGCCACTTCTTATCCACGTATTTTACAAAAATTTTTCCAAGAAAAAGGTATCAACGTTAAGATTGAAGAAATTGGTGGAAGCGTAGAAATTGCTCCAAGTATCGGTTTGGCAAATGCTATTTTTGACATCGTTTCTACAGGTTCAACATTATTAACAAATGGTTTGAAACAAGTGGAAACAGTGGTTGAATCACAAGCAGTTTTAATTTCTAACAAAAATCTCGACAATGAAAAACAAGCAATTGTAGATCGTCTTTTATTTAGAATTGAAGCGGTAAAACAATCTTCTGAGAACAAATATATTTTATTAAACGCGCCCAACGAAAAGTTAGAAGAAATCATTGCTTTGTTACCCGGAATGAAATCTCCAACAGTTTTACCACTTGCCGAAAAAGGTTGGTCATCAATCCACACTGTAATTAAAGAAGATACTTTTTGGGACATCATCGAGCAATTGAAAGCTTTGGGTGCTGAAGGAATTTTAGTACTAGAAATTGAAAAAATGATTTTATAATTTTTGATTGACGATTTACAATTTACGATTGAATCGTAATTCGTAATTCTAAAATCGTAATTCGTAACAAAATGCAAACATATATCAAACCTCAACTTTCAGATTGGTCTACGTTAACAGCTCGACCAACGAAAGAAGCACAAGATTTACAAGAAATAGTTTTAGATATTTTTGGAAAAATTCAAACCGAGAAAGATCAAGCTTTAATTGATTTTACAGAAAAATTTGATCAAGTTAAGCTAACTTCTTTAGAAGTTTCTACTCAAGAAATTGAAGAAGCAAAAACTTTAATTTCTGAAGAATTAAAAGGAGCAATTCAATTAGCAGCTTCTAATATTGAGAAGTTTCACACTGAACAACGTGAAGAAGTAAAAGTTATTGAAACCACAAAAGGAGTAAATTGTTGGAGAGAATCTCGCGGTATCGAAAATGTTGGAATTTATATTCCAGGTGGAACAGCTCCGTTATTTTCTACAACTTTAATGTTAGGAATTCCTGCTAAATTAGCTGGTTGCCAAAATATTATTTTATGTACACCTCCAAATAAAGAAGGAAAAATTCACCCTGCAATTTTATATACTGCGAACTTAATCGGAATTGAAAAAATCTACAAAGTTGGCGGAATTCAAGCGATTGGAACGTTAACTTTTGGAACAGAAACGATTCAAAAAGTGGATAAAATTTTCGGTCCAGGAAACCAATATGTAACTGCAGCAAAACAAGTTGCTCAAAACTTTGGTGTAGCCATCGACATGCCTGCTGGTCCAAGCGAAGTTTTGGTAATTACTGATGAAACTTCAGTTCCTAAATATGTCGCAGCCGATTTATTATCGCAAGCAGAACACGGAATAGATTCACAAGTGATTTTATTAACAACAAACGAGCAAACATTAAACGAAACAATTATTGAAATTAATGCTCAATTAGAAGTTCTACCAAGAAAAGAATTAGCGACTAAAGCGTTAGAAAATTCAAAAGGAATTGTTTTAAATTCTATCGAAGAATGTGTAACTTTTTCAAATATTTATGCACCTGAACATTTAATTTTCGCTTGCGAAATGGCTGAAAATTATATCGATAAAATTATTAATGTAGGTTCAGTTTTCTTAGGAAATTATTCGTGTGAATCGGCTGGTGATTATGCTTCAGGAACCAATCACACTTTGCCAACTAATGGTTATGCAAAAAATTATTCAGGAGTTTCGTTTGATAGTTTTATCAAGAAAATCACGTTTCAGAAATTATCAGCAGAAGGAATTCAAAACATTGGTCCAGCAATCGAATTAATGGCTGAAGCCGAAGAGTTATTTGCGCACAAAAATGCAGTAACCTTAAGACTAAATGATCTAAAATCGTAAATCAAAAATCGTACATGAATTCATTCAACATAAATAACATCATTCGTCCTAACGTAAAAACGCTGAAAGCTTATTCATCAGCTCGTGACGAATTTCAAGAAATAAATAACGATTTCGTTTTCTTGGATGCGAACGAAAATCCTTTCAATAATGGATTGAATCGTTATCCTGATCCTTTACAACGTAATGTAAAATCGATTTTAAGTAAAATCAAAAAATTTCCTGCAAATCAAATTTTATTAGGTAACGGAAGTGACGAAGTGTTAGATTTAATTTTTCGTGCATTTTGCGAACCGAATCAAGATAATGTTATTGCGATTTCTCCTTCTTATGGAATGTATGGTGTTTTAGCTAATCTGAATGCAATTGAATACCGAAAATCTTTATTAAACGAAGAAGATTTTCAACCAAATATCGAAGATATTTTCTCAAAAGTTGATGACAATACGAAAATGATTTTCTTGTGTTCGCCTAATAATCCAACTGGAGAAATCATCAAAAGAGAAACTATTTTAGAAATTGTAAATCGTTTCAATGGATTAGTGATTATCGACGAAGCTTATATTGATTTCGCTACAGAAACGTCTTGGATAGAAGAAATCAAAAATTATCCAAACGTTATTGTTACACAAACTTTATCAAAAGCGGTTGGTTTAGCTGGAATTCGTTTAGGAATTTTGTATGCTTCACAAGAAATTGTGTATGTTTTGAATAAAATCAAACCGCCTTATAATATTAATCAATTAACGCAATTAAAAGCGATTGAAATTTTAAGCGATTACGATAAAGTGATAGCTGTTACAAATACAATTATCGAACAAAAAGAAGTTTTAGAAACTGCTTTAATTGAGATTTCATTTGTAGAAAAAATCTATCCAAGCGATTCGAATTTCATTTTGATTAAAGTTGATAATGCGAACAAACGTTACAATCAATTGGTTGAAAAAGGAATTGTTATTCGAAATCGAAACAACGATGATTTGTGTCAAAACTGTTTAAGAATAACGATTGGAACAGAAGAGGAAAACCAAAAATTAATACAAACACTTAAAATAATTTAATTTATGATTCTTGAATTACGATTGACGATTTCTGTCATTCGTAAATCAAAAATTGTAAATCGTAAATATAAAATTATGAAAAAAATACTATTCATAGACCGTGATGGAACACTGATTTTAGAACCACATGACTACCAAGTTGACAGCTTTTCGAAACTAGAATTCTATCCTGAAGCATTTACTTATTTAGGTAAAATTGCGAAAGAATTGGATTACGAATTAGCAATGGTTACGAACCAAGACGGTTTGGGAACGCCCGCTAATCCAGAAGAATTATTCTGGCCGATTCAAAATTTCGTGGTAAAAGCTTTTGAAAACGAAGGCGTGAAATTCGAGGATATTTACATTGATAAAACTTTTGCCCACGAAAATGCACCAACGCGTAAACCTGGTACTGCTCTATTGACGAAATACATCGACAATCCTGAATATGATTTAGTAAATTCGTTTGTGATTGGTGATCGAATAACGGATGTGAAATTAGCTCAAAATCTGGGTGGAAAAGGAATTTTTATCGCGAATGATGAAGCTTTAGGCGCAGACGAAATCAATGATAACGAAGGTTTGAATGAAACGATTGCTTTAAAAACAAGGTCGTGGAAAGAAATTTACGAGTTCTTAAAACTTCAAAATCGCACTGCTTCAATTGTTCGTAATACGAATGAAACAAAAATTAAAATCAATTTGAATTTGGACGGAACAGGAAAATCGGATATATCGACAGGAATTCACTTTTTCGATCATATGTTAGATCAAATTGCGCGTCATGGACAAATGGATTTGGTGATTAAAGTCGATGGCGATTTAGAAGTTGACGAACACCACACAATTGAAGATACAGCAATTGCTTTGGGTGAAGTTTTTGCCCAAGCTTTAGGAAACAAATTAGGCATCGAACGTTACGGATTTACTTTACCAATGGACGATTGTCTAGCACAAGTGGCGATTGACTTTGGCGGAAGGAATTGGTTGGTTTGGGAAGCAGATTTTAAACGTGAAATGATTGGTCAAATGCCAACAGAAATGTTTTATCATTTCTTCAAATCATTTACAGACGGAGCAAAAGCCAACTTAAACATCAAAGCGGAAGGCACAAACGAACATCACAAAATAGAAGCGATTTTCAAAGCGTTTGCAAAAACCATTAAAGTAGCTGTAAAACGCGATCCTGAAAAAATGATTTTACCCTCAACAAAAGGACTTTTATAATTGACGAATGAAGATTTAAGATTAATATCAATCGTAAATCAAAAGTCGTAAATCAAAGAATATGGTAGCAATAGTAAAATACAATGCAGGAAATGTAAAATCGGTATATAATGCAGTAACTCGTTTGGGGTTCGAAGCTATAATTACAGACGATTTTGAAACTTTGCAAAATGCTGACAAAGTAATTTTTCCAGGAGTTGGAGAAGCAAGTTCCGCAATGACTTATTTAAAAGTAAAAGGATTAGATAAAGTCATTAAAAACTTAAAACAACCAACCTTAGGCATTTGCTTGGGACAACAATTAATGTGCGCTTATTCGGAAGAAGGAAATACCGATTGTTTAGGAATTTTCCCTATTCAAGTGAAATTATTTCCTTCAACAGAAATCGTTCCTCATATGGGATGGAATACGATTTATGATTTAAAAACACCTTTGTTTAATAATGTTCAAGAAAACTCTGACATTTATTATGTACATAGTTTTTATTGCGAAAATTCAGAATATACGATTGCGAAAACAGACTATATTTTAGAATATTCAGCTGCTTTAAATAAAGATAATTTTTACGCAACTCAATTTCACCCAGAGAAATCTGCAGGAATAGGAGAACAAATACTAAAAAACTTTCTAAGTTTATAGTAATTATAAATTCACACACATGAAAAAAATAGTTTTTACTTTACTTAGTGCTTTTGCCATTTCGCAGGTTTCTGCTCAGGAAAAAGTGTATTTCACCTCTACTCCTTCTTTAAGTCCAGATGCTAAAACGGTTTATTTCAGTTACGATGGCGACATTTGGTCAACCGATATAAATGGCGGAAATGCAGCAAGAATAACGGCTTTAGAAGGAGAAGAAATCAATCCTCGTGTTTCACCAGACGGAAAATGGTTGGCATTCAGTTCTAATCAATACGGGAATTACGATATTTATGTAATGCCTATAAATGGTGGAAAAATTAAGCAATTGACGTTTCATCAAGCCAAAGACGAAGTCGAAAGTTGGAGCTGGGATAGTAAATCGATCTATTTTACATCAAACCAAAATAATGGATTTGGAAGTTTTAAAATTAATTTAAATGGAAAAACACCAGAAGCGCTTTTTACAAATTATTTCAACACAACAAATGGTTTAGTAGAAACTCCTCAAGGCGAATATATTTTCACAAATTCATCTGAAAGTGCAAGTCAAGTTACACGAAAAAGATACAAAGGAGAAAATAATCCAGATTTATTAGGATATAATCCAACCACAAAAAGTTATAAACAATATACCGATTATAACGGAAAAGATTTCAATCCTACAGTTGATAAAAACGGAATTATTTATTTTATTTCGGACGAAAATAATGGCGAATACAACTTATATCAATTAGCAAATGGTAAAAAAGAAGCGTTAACAAAATTTGAAACTTCAATTAAGAAACCTTTTGTTTCGGCTGATGGTTCAAAAGTTGTTTTCGAAAAAGATTATCAATTATTTGTTTACGATGTAAAAACTAAAACGTCGAAACCTCTTACAATTAATGTTAATTCGAATAAATCTTTAGAAAAAGAGCAAAATTTTGAAGTTGATAATAACATCGATTATTTTGACATTTCTCCTGATGGAAAGAAAATGGCCTTTGTAAGCAGAGGAATTATTTTTGTTTCGGATAATGAAGGAAAGTTTGTCAATCAAATTTCTGATGGAAAAGAGCGTGTTTTAGAAGTAAAATGGTTAAAAGACAACAAAAATTTAATCTTCAACCAAACGTATAAAGGTTACCAAAATTGGTTTAAAATTTCGGCTGACGGAAAAGGAAAAGTTGAACAATTAACTTCTGATTTAAGAAATAATCGAGACATTACATTCAACAATGATTTATCACAAGCTGTTTATTTAAGCGGACGCGATGAAGTAAGATTATTAGATTTGAAATCACTTAAATCATCAACAATTGTTAAAGATGAAATTTGGGCTTTCCAAAATTCGAAACCATCTTTTTCTCCAAATGATGAATATGTGTTATTCTCTGCAAAACGTAATTTCGAGTTAGATATTTTTATTCACAACATCAAGAAAAATACAACGGTTAATTTAACAAATACTGGTGTTTCAGAAGCTGACCCTACTTGGTCACCAGACGGAAAATACATTTATTTTTCAAGCGACAGAAAAAACCCTTCCTATCCTTTGGGAATGCAAGAATCGAGTATTTATCGTGCTTCTTTAGATTGGTTTGATCAAGCTTATAAATCAGAAAAATTTGATAATTTATTTGTCGAAGAAAAAAAGGTTGAGAAGAAAGAGAAAAAAGAAGAAAAGAACGATTTTAAAGCATTAACTATTAATCCAGAAGGATTCTTAGAAAGAATTGAATTGGTAACAGACCGTTTTGGATATCAGACAAATCCTTTTGTTTTTGCGGATGATAAAAAGCAATTTTTATTCTATAATACTAACCAAGAAAATGGTAAATTTCAGTTATACAGAAAAACGACCGCTGATTTTGAAGAAGATAAAACAGACAAAATATTCAACAAAGGCGCTGATTTTATCTTGAAAAATGAAAAAAATCTTTACGCTTTAATCGATAATTCTGTTTACAAATTTGGTATTAATTCTACAAATCCTGAAAAAGTTAGTATTAAATATAATTTCAATAAAAACTTGGCTTCAGAATTCAATCAAATGTACGAAGAAGCTTGGGCTGGAGTAGAAGAAAATTTCTATGATGAGAATTTTCATGGAATTGATTGGAAAGCGAAAAAAGAACAATACGCAACGTTTTTACCTTATGTAAACAATCGAAATGATTTAAGAATTTTGCTAAATGATATGCTAGGTGAATTAAATTCTTCGCATTTAGGTTTTTCATCTTTCGGAAAAGAAGAAAGTCGAAGATTGAATTATTTCACAAACGAAACTGGAATTATTTTCAAAAAAGATCAACCTTTTACAGTTGAAAAAATCTTACGAAAATCTCCTGCTTTCCTTAAAAATGTTGATATTCAAGAAGGTGATATTTTAGTGAGTGTAAATGGACAAAAAATCGATCAAAACCTGAATCGTGAAACTTATTTTACAACGCCTAAAAAATTAGAAGAATTAACTCTTGAATTTGACCGAAAAGGAAAAACAATTTCTACGAAGATTCATCCTATTTCAAATAATGAATTGAAATCGCTTTTATATGATGAATGGATTTATGAAAATCGTCAGCGTGTAAAAAAATTAAGCAACGATAGAATTGCTTATTCGTACATGAAAAATATGTCTACTTCTGAATTGGATGTGTTTTTATTGGACATGGTAGAGCAAGAGAATAGAAAAGATGGTGTCATTTTAGATTTACGTTTCAATACAGGTGGAAATGTACATGATAAAGTTTTGAACTTTTTATCGCAAAGACCTTATTTGAAATGGAAATATCGTGAAGGACAATTAACTGTTCAACCAAATTTTGCTCCTTCAGGAAAACCAATTGTTTTATTAATTAACGAATACTCATTGAGCGATGCAGAAATGACAGCTGCAGGATTCAAAGCCTTGAAATTAGGAAAAATCATCGGGCAAGAAACGTATCGTTGGATCATTTTCACTTCTGGAAAAGGATTAGTTGATGGCTCATTTTATCGTTTACCAAGTTGGGGAACTTATACTTTGGACGGACAAAATTTAGAAAAAACTGGAGTTAAACCTGACATTTATATTAAAAATACGTTCTTAGATCGATTAGAAAATAAAGACCCACAATTGGAACGTGCAATCCAAGAGGTCATGAAAGAATTAAAATAATTTACGAAGGTTAATTTACGAATTACGATTGTTTCTTAATCGTAATTCCAAAATAGTAAATCTAACATAACAGTTATGAGAATCATCCCAGCTATAGATATTATCGACGGAAAATGCGTTCGATTGTCACAAGGCGATTATGATACAAAAAAAATATACAACGAAAATCCGTTGGAAGTTGCAAAAGAATTCGAGGATTACGGTATCGAATATTTGCACTTGGTAGATTTAGATGGAGCTAAATCAAAAGAAATCATTAATTATAAAACGTTAGAATTAATTGCTTCTAAAACCAATTTAAAAGTTGATTTTGGAGGTGGAATTAAGGCAGATCAAGATATTAGAATTGCTTTTGAATGTGGCGCAAACCAAATTACTGGAGGAAGTATTGCGGTTCAAAATCCAACATTATTTCAAGAATGGATTTCACAGTATGGAAGCGATAAAATCATTTTAGGCGCGGATGCTAAAGATCGAAAAATAGCAACACATGGTTGGTTAGAAACTTCAGAAGTAGATGTGATAGATTTTATCAAAGAATATAAAACCAAAGGAATTGATTATGTGATTTGTACAGACATCGCGAAAGATGGGATGTTACAAGGAACTTCAAACGAATTGTACGCTGAAATTTTAGCAGCTTCGGATGTCAAATTAATTGCTTCTGGCGGAGTTTCTTCAATCGATGATCTAATCAAAGTCAAAGAATTAGGCTGCGAAGGAGCAATTCTTGGAAAAGCGATTTATGAAGGGAGAATTGATTTGAAGGATTTACGATTGTTGATTTAGCGATTAACGATTTATGAGTTACGAGTTACGATTAAGATTTCGTAAATTGTATATCGTAAATCTAAAATAAACAAAGTGCAAGAGATTATTAAGAAACGAACAAAACAAATTGGAATAGACGTTATTCTTTTGATTAATCAATTCCCAAATTCGATTGCAACAAGAGCTATTTCTAATCAAATCATTCGAAGTGCAACTTCAATTGGAGCAAATTATAGAGCAGCTTGTCGTGCAAAATCAACGGCTGATTTTATTAATAAACTCAAAATCGTTGAAGAAGAAACTGACGAAACTATTTATTGGTTGGAAATTTTAGAGGAATCTAAATTATTTGAATCACCTAAAATTAATCAGTTAAAAATCGAGCTCAACGAAATATTATCAATTATTGTTAGCTCAATAAAAACTTTAAGAAATAAACAAAATAAATGATTTGAGATTTTTGATTTACGATTGTCGATTATCATTAAATCGCAAATTCCTAAATTGTAAATCTGAATTCGTAAATCTAAAATATACTACGTGTTAAAAAAAAGAATCATACCGTGTCTAGACATCAAAGATGGAAGAACGGTAAAAGGCGTTAATTTCGTGGGTTTACGAGATGCGGGAGATCCAGTTGAATTGGCAAAAAAATATGTAGAAGAAGGCGCTGATGAATTGGTGTTTTTGGATATCACAGCGACTTTAGAAAAGCGTAAAACTTTAGCTGAAATGGTAGAGAAAATTGCTTCAGCGATTAATATTCCATTTACAGTTGGTGGCGGAATTAATTCGGTAGAAGACGCTTCGGCGGTCATCAAAGCTGGCGCAGATAAAGTTTCGGTGAATTCTTCTGCGGTTAAAAATCCTCTATTAATTGCTGACTTAGCAGCTCGATTTGGCTCACAATGTGTAGTCGTTGCAGTAGATACTCGTGATGTCAACGGAACACAAAAAGTTTTCGTCAACGGAGGAAAAATTAAAACCGAATGGGAAACGTTAGATTGGGTCAAAAAAGTAGAAGAATTAGGCGCTGGCGAAATTTTATTAACATCAATGGATGGTGATGGAACAAAAGCTGGTTTCAAAATTGATATTACAAAAGCGGTTGCTGATGCTGTAAATCTTCCAGTAATAGCTTCGGGTGGAGCAGGAAAAATGGAGCATTTTACAGAAGTTTTTACCCAAACCAAAGCAAGTGGTGGATTGGCTGCAAGTATTTTTCACTTTGGTGAAATTCCAATTCCGACGCTTAAAAATTATTTAAAAGAACAAAATATTCCGATACGATGAACATCGATTTCAATAAAAGTAACGACGGATTAGTTCCCGTTATTATTCAAAATTATCTTAACAACAAGGTTCTGATGTTAGGTTACATGAACGAAGAAGCTTTTAACAAAACCCAAGAAATTAGAAAAGTGACCTTTTATTCTCGTTCAAAAAATAGATTATGGACAAAAGGTGAAGAATCAGGCAACTTTTTGGAAGTAAAATCTATCGCAGTTGATTGCGATAACGATACAGTTTTAATCAAAGCAAAACCTTTTGGACCAACTTGTCATACGGGTTCTACGACTTGTTTTAAAGAAGAAACAAATCATGGATTTGTATATGAATTGGAACAAACCATTAACGATAGAATTGATTTAGACAATGATCCAGATTCGTATACCAATAAATTATTCAAAAGAGGAATCAATAAAGTTGCACAAAAAGTAGGTGAAGAAGCAGTTGAATTGGTGATTGAATCCAAAGACAACAACGATAATTTATTTATTAATGAAGCGGCGGATTTGTTGTATCACTATTTAATTTTATTGAAAGCCAAAGGTTTCAAATTGGAAGATGTTGAAAACGTTTTGAAATCAAGAGAAAATGGTCCAAGACGAGCTGAGTAAAGTAGTTTAGAAATATAAAAGATTGCAGATTAGCAATCTTTTTTGTTTTCAAAAAACTGATGTTTAGCAGAATTAGCCAAATTTATTTAATTTAATTAGAATTAATATAAATAAAAATAATACTTTTGAAATCAAATTAAAATTAGTCTAAATAATCATTACAATATATTCTATTCATATGAAAAAATTATTCATTTCTGCTGCTATCCTTGTTGCTTCATTTATTCAAGCTCAAACGAATACGTTGATGGACGCTGGTTTTTGGAAAAATAATCCAACAATAGAAACTGTAAAAACTGAAATTTCGAAAGGAAATAGTCCTTCTTTTCAAAATGGTGGTTTCTTTGATCCTGTTGTGATAGCGATTAACAACAAAGCAGATTTTAATGTGACTAAATTTTTAATTGAACAAGAAGGAAATTCTATTGATAAAAAAACGCATCACTCAAGAATTTATCTTCAATGGGCTGCGGCTGCGGGGAATTTAGAATTGGTAAATTATTTATTAGCCAAAGGTTCTGATGTTCACTACAAAGATAGTCACGGTTACGATGTGATAACGTATGCAGCGAGTGCTGGAAATCAAAATATAGCGGTTTACGATGCGTTAATTAAAGCTGGTGCCAATCCAAAAGTGAAAGGAGAAAATGGGACTAACTTAATTATGGAAGCGATTGCAAATGATGATGATTTAAAAGTAACAGAATACTTTATTTCGAAAGGTTTATCATTAAGCGAAAAAGACGCTAACGGACGTACTGTAGCGGATTATGCTGCAAAATTAGGAAACTTATCAATCATAGATAAATTAATCGCGAAAGGTGTAAAACCTACAGATCAAGCTTTATTTTTTGCCACTCAAGGTTCGAGAACAAAAGAAAATAGCGTAGAAGTTTTCCAAGAATTAATTACAAAATATAAATTAAATCCAAAAGCGTTAAATCCAGACGGACAAACATTATTACATGCTTTATCTCGCAGAGGAAACTCAGAAACAATCAACTTTATCTTATCAAAAGGTGTTGATGCTAAAATTGCTGATAAAGAAGGAAACACTGCATTAATGATTGCTGCTGGAGGAAAAAATACAGATTTAATCAATACATTTTTATCAAAAGCAAACAATGTAAATGCGGTTAATAAAAATGGTGAGTCAGCTTTAACCAAAGCTGTTGCTTCTGGAACATCTCAAATCGTTGCTTTATTGTTAGAAAAAGGCGCTAAAGCTGATATTGTAGATAAAGATGGAAATAATTTGACTTATTATTGGTTCAATTCTTTCAAACCAAATGATGAATCATTCGCAGAAAAACAAACTTTATTAACAAATGCAAAAGTTGATTTTAAAGCTACTCAAAGCAAAGGTGCAACTTTGTTACACATCGCTGTTGATAAAGGAAATGTAAATTTGGTGAAAAAAGCGATTGAATTAGGTGTGAATCTTAATACACAAGATGAAGACGGAAATACAGCGTTACACAAAGCAGCTTTGATTGCGAAAGATGATGCAATCTTAAAAACTTTGGTTGCTGCTGGAGCGAAAAAAGATATTAAAACAGAATTTGACGAAACAGCTTATGATTTGGCTGGAGAAAACGAATTCTTAAAGAAAAATAATGTGTCTATTGACTTTTTAAAATAATAAAGGAGATGAAATTTAACTTAATCAAAAAATTAGTTGGATTAGTTGTAATCTTAATGGCAACTGCCACTTTTGCACAAACAACAAAATACAAAACAATGATTCAGATGAATAATTACACGGGAAAAGAAGCCTATGTAGTGATTTCATTAATCAATCCAAAAGGACAATACGAAAAAACTTTAGGTGTTTTGGGAACAGATAACGAGTGGTATAACACGTTAAAAGAATGGCACAAATTTAATAGTAAGAAAAAAGAAAAATTAAACGGAATTACAGGTGCTTCAGTTGCTGGAGGAGCGAGAGCGACACGTGTCATCGAGTTTGATACTGCAAAATTGAATAAAGGATACAAATTACGTTTTGAATCTGCTGTAGAAACTCAAAAATACGTCGCAAAAGATGCTGAAGTTGCATTAAATTCTTCGGATTTAGACAACAAAGCAGGTATCAAAGGTTCAGTTTATATTAAAGCCGTACGTTTTATAAAAGTTCAATAAAATGACATTATCTATTTGGAGATATGCGCATTTGAGTCTTGCAATTTTATCTTCAGCATTTTTAGTTATTCTATCTATCACAGGAGTAATTTTGGCTGTTGATGCAATAAACGAAAAATCGCCCGCATACAAAGTAGAAAATTTCGATAACATAACACTCGCGCAAGTTTTACCAACTTTGCGCGAGCATTATTTTGAAATAATTGAAGTAAAAGTTGATCACAATGATTTTGTGACAATTGATGCAATGGACGAAGATGGAAATTCGATCAAATCTTACATTGATCCTACAACAGGAAAAAAGATTGGTGAGATTGTTCCAAAAAGTGATTTCATCAATTGGGTCACAGCCTTGCACCGTTCATTATTTCTAAAGGAAACAGGACGAGCAATTGTTGGTGTCGTCTCTTTTTTATTGATGTTAATTTCAATAAGTGGATTAATCTTAATCGTAAAACGTCAACAAGGAATTCTAAATTTCTTTACCAAAGTTAACAAAGACTCCTTTTCACAATATTTCCATGTTGTAACTGGACGTTGGTTATTAATTCCAGTTTTAATCATTGCATTAACAGGAACATTGATTTTCTTAGCGCGATTAGAACCTTTAGTTGGTCAACCAAAAGAAATTGAGCATCAAGTCAAAGAAAATTTACAACCAAAAGATTTAAAAGACATTGAATTTTTCAAAAATACGAAATTAAGTAGTGTTGAAAAGATTGAATTTCCTTTTATTCCAGATGATGAAGCAGAACCATTTATAGTCCATTTAAGAAAAAAATCGGTTTCGGTTAATCAAGTAAATGGAACGATTATTTCAGAATCGTTGAATCCTTATTCAGCAATTGTAGAAAAATTCAATATCGATTTACATACAGGTCGCACCAATGTGATTTGGGCAGCGATTTTAGGAATTGCTTCACTTAATATTTTATTTTTTATTTGGTCAGGATTTGTGATTACGTTCAAACGTACAAAAACGAAAATTGGTAAAAATAAATATAAAGCCAACGAAGCTGAAATCATTCTTTTAGTTGGTTCAGAAAATGGTGCAACTGTTGGTTTTGCTTCAAAAATTCAAGAGCAATTTTTAGCAAACGGAAAAAAATCATTCATTGCTCAGATGAATCAATATGAAATTTATCCAAAAGCAAAACAACTCATCATTTTTACCTCAACTTATGGAATTGGTGATGCGCCTGCGAATGCTAAGAAATTTGAACAATTAATCACACAATTTCCACAAAACCAATCCATCGAATTTTCTGTTGTAGGATTTGGATCAAGAGCATATTCAGATTATTGTGGCTATGCAATTAAAGTTGACAAATGGTTGAATGATCAAAAATGGGCTACTCAATTATTGGATTTGAAAACAGTAAATGATAAATCGCCGGAAGAATTCACAAATTGGGTCATTGCATACAAAGAAACGACAGATATTCCGTTAGCAACAACGCCTGCGATGTATGTTGGAAAAGCACTAGAACTGAAAAATGTTAAGGTTATTTCTACCACTAAAATCACACAAGAAGATGCTACATTTAAAGTTATTTTAGATGTAAAAGAGAAATTCAAATCTGGAGATTTATTAGCAATTTATCCCGAAAGTGATCACAAAGAACGCTTATATTCGGTTGGAAAAGTAGATAATAAATTACAGTTAATTGTAAAATTGCATGAGTTTGGATTAGGTTCTCAATATTTATATAATTTGGTTCAAAATTCTACGATTAAAGCTCGAATTGTAAAAAATAAAGCCTTTAGATTTCCAAAAGCTTCAAAAGTTGTGATGATTGCAAACGGAACAGGAATTGCACCTTTTCTTGGGATGATTGATGAGAATTCAAAAAATATTGAAACGCATTTATACTGTGGTTTCAGACATGATAATGAAACAACAAAATCTTATCAAGAATTTGCTACGAAACAAATTTTTACGAATCATTTGAGTCAATTTCACATTGCATTTTCTCGTGAAGAAAATAAACAGTATGTGATGGATTTAGTCAATCGTGATGCTAAATTCTTTGCTGAAACATTACAAAATGGTGGAATTCTTATGATTTGTGGTGCTCTCACAATGCAACATGATGTAGAGAAAGTTTTGGAACAAATCTGTCAAGAACATTTGAATAAATCATTCGAAGAATTCAAAACAAATGGGCAATTTTTGACGGATTGTTACTAGAAAAATAATTTTGATGCAATCCTAAAACAAGTTCAGAATAACCTAATACCTGTCATACCGAGCTTGTCGAGGTATCTTTAAGCTTTATACTTTTCGATAAACTCAGAATAACAAATGAATAAACCAAAATGAAATTCATTCTAAAAAATATATTCACTTTTATACTATTGTATGTTCTAACTCCGATGAATGCTCAAACGGTTGGAGTTAGAGATACAATTTTAATGGGAAGTAAATTCAAAATTACATTGGTTGATTCCGATTCTATTTCCGTTGAAAAAAACATCAATAAAGCAATTGATGAAATGATTAGAATTGAGAATTTGATTTCTGACTGGAAACCAACTTCGCAAGTTTCTCTTGTCAATCAAAATGCAGGAATAAAGGCGATAAAAGTAGATCGAGAAGTTTTTGACTTAACAAAGCGTGCGATTTATTTTTCGCAACTAACCGATGGTGCTTTTGACATTAGCTTTGCGGCAATGGATAAAATATGGAAATTTGATGGTTCAATGGAAAAGATTCCAACTCAGGAAGAGATTTCAAAAGCCATCGAAAAAATCGGTTATAAAAACATTATTTTGAATGAAGAAAATTCAACTATTTTCTTAAAAAAAGTTGGAATGAAAATCGGTTTTGGATCAACAGGAAAAGGTTATGCAGCACAAAAAGCACGAACTTTTATGCAAAGTTTAGGAATTAATGCTGGTATAATAGATGCTTCTGGTGATATGACAACTTGGGGAAATCAACCTAATGGAGAAGCTTGGAAAATTGGAATTACAAATCCATTTAATCGTCATAAAATGTTGGATATTCTCTCAATGAAAAATGCTGCAGTTACAACTTCTGGTGATTACGAAAAATTTATTTTGATTGATGGAGTCCGTTATTCACACATTATTAATCCCAAAACTGGAATTCCTTCAACAGGATTAACAGGGGTTACAGTTATTGGTCCGGATGCTGAAATGTGTAATGGTTTTAGCACTTCTATCATGGTTTTAGGAAAAGAAAAAGGATTGAATTTGATCAATCAGCAAAAAGATTACGCTGCTCTTTTGATTACAGATAAAGGAAAAATTATTCGCTCAAAAAACTACAAGAAGATTAAACGAAAACTTGGGTAATAACACTTACAAAATAGCTAATTTGGATATGCAGTTTCAACGATAAAATACGCCTTACAAAGAAGTTTCTGAATCAATTTTATTTATCCAAAACAGCACTTTCACAATATCAATAATTTAACCTAAATTATTTAGATAGATAATAATGATTATGTAAAGTTATTTTATTTTCTTATAATTTATTGTAAATTAGTTTTTAACACTAAAAATACTATGAATAAACTTTATTTTAAAGTTTTCAGGAAAAAGCTGTATTGGTTGGATACTAAGCTTTTATAAAGATTATCAAAAAAGTCAGGTAACGATTTGGTAACGGTGCTTATTGCTTTACTTTTCAACGTGTTTCCGTTAGCTCATAGCAAATATACAAAAAAAAACAAAGGATAGGTTCCAAGTTATCTATCCTTTAATTATCACTTTTAAATATTTTTGATTCTTATGAATACCACTTGTATAAAACATTAATTTCCTGATATTCCAGTAACAAAAGTTTCCACGAAACCTAAAATCTTATTTAGAATACGATCTCCGATTTCCTTTGATTTTAAAACGCTTGGTCTTCCTTCTTCTCGAAGTGCTAAAATTTCTTTTCGTAAAGGTTCGCGTTCCGTAAAAAGATAGTTTTCGATCAATCTTTCAGTTTTTTCTTCAGATAGATTTTCCGTTTTAACTAATTCTTGAAGTGCTTTTTGTTGCTCTACATTCCAGAATTTTTCAAATTCTTCGGGAATAGTATCCGTATCTTCAATATTTGGTAGACTCTCATGAATAAATTTATCAATCAAGTCTCTTTTACTTCTTAATGAAACCTCAGTATTCAATAAGTTGGCAATCTCTTTTTCAATGCTTTCTTTATCTTTCGCACTGTGTTTGGACTTGAATTTGACCAACAATTGGATAATATACGTAACATTAATCGTATCACGTCTTATCAATTCTAATTCAAAATCTATATCATTGAGAATGGATGTTTTTTCAGGTGAAGGATCTGTTCCCAGTCCATCTTTTAAATCCAAATACTTACTCGTGTAATCTGCAAATAGTTGTTCTTCAATCTGTAAATCATCCCAAGTAAATTCTGTATAATGACTCATCTTCTTGTGTAGGCGCATCAAAGCACGAAAAGCTAAGATAAACTCCAATTTATCTTCTTCTGAATATAATCCATCAACAGACGTAACTTCTGGAACGATTTCTAATAATTTTTGTGTTGCTTCGTTAAATTTATCAACATAAATCTCATAAGGTTCAACTATAATTTCATCAATAGCTTCCTTATTACTGAACAAAGCAATAGCTTCGTCAGTTTTGTCTTTTAAATTTCTGAAACAGATAATATTTCCTTGGGTTTTATTCTTATCTAATATACGGTTGGTTCTACTAAAAGCTTGTATCAGTCCATGATATCGAAGATTTTTATCAACATATAAGGTGTTCAAAGATTTACTATCAAATCCTGTCAAAAACATATTAGCAACTAATAAAATATCCGCTTCGTGTTTTGGGTGTTTCGATTTTTTAGCTACGGCATTGTAATAATTGTAATATCCTTCGTTGTCTTTGATATTTTGCTTTTCACCAAACATCTCATTAAAATCTTCAACATAATTTTCCAATAACTCTCTACGGTGCGGTTTATATCCGTATTCAGTTTGAGGTTCAGCAGCCATATTGATTTGAGCAGCTACTTGTTCTTCCATTTCTTCTTCATTCTGAGCAAAACTGAAAATAGTTGTTATTTTAAGATTATGCTCCCCATTTAATTTTTTACGTTTAAAAATTTCATAGTATTGAATAACCGAATCAATATCTTGTACACACATCATCGCACAAAATTTCTTGTTTTGTGTTTTCTGATCATGATGTTGAATGATATAATCTACGATTGCTTCTTTACGTTCAGGGGCTTCAAAGACTTCTGTTTCATTGATTTGCTCCACTTTTAAATCAATGATGTGTTCTTTCTGTTTAAAAGTCTGAATGTATTCAACCGAGAATTTCAAAACATTTTCATCACGTATGGCATCAGTAATTACATATTTATGCAGACATTTTCCAAAAAGACTTGCCGTGGTTTTCATTCCATCGGAATTCTTCTCTAAAATTGGTGTACCTGTAAAACCAAACAACTGAATGTTAGTGAAATAATTTACGATGTTTTTATGCGTATCACCAAATTGCGAGCGGTGACATTCATCAAAGATAAAGACCATTCTTTCATTCTGAATAGCTTTCATTTTGGCTAAATTTCGACTGGAAATAGCATTGTTCAGCTTTTGGATAGTTGTAACAATGATTCGAACATTCGGATCGTTAAATTTTCGAACTAAATCATCTGTATTAGTAGCAGAACTAACAGAGCCTTTACTGAAATTATCATACTCCTGATTGGTTTGATAATCTAAATCTTTCCTATCTACCACAAAAACCACCTTTTTGATGGCTGGAATATTAGATAAAATCTGACTAGCTTTAAAACTGGTTAAAGTTTTACCACTTCCTGTTGTATGCCAAATATATCCGTTTTTTTCAATATTATAACCGTTCAGAATTTCGTTTTCTTTTACCTTTTTGATTATGTTTTCTACCGCATAGTACTGATACGGTCGAAGCACCATTAATGCTTTGGCAGTTTCATTCAACACAATGTACTTACATATCATTTTACTGATATGACAAGGTTCTAAAAAAGCATCCGTAAAACCATTCAGTATGTTGTTGAGTGGATTATTCTGTTCGTCTGTCCAGTGAAAAGTCTGAAGATATTCCTGCTTGTTTATTCCGAAATTGCTAAAATATTTGGTGTTTACCCCGTTACTGATAACGAATAATTGTACAAAATGAAACAAACCTTTTCCAGCACCAAAGCTATGTTTTTGATAGCGGTTGATTTGGTTAAATGCTTCCTTCATTTCCAAACCTCTTCGCTTTAACTCAATTTGTACTAATGGCAAACCGTTTATCAACAGCGTAACATCATAGCGATTTTGATATTTTCCTTCCTGTGTAATCTGATTGGTTACCTGATACTCATTTTGACACCAATGTTCTACATTAAGAAATTCAAAATATAGATTATCGCCATTATCTCTAATGATATGATGCTTCTTTTCTCTTAATACCTTGGCTTTTTCAAAGACAGATCCCTTATTGAGAATGTTTAATACTTTTTCAAATTCACTGTCGCTAAATTGTATATGATTGTGCTTTTCTAATTGCGTTTTAAGGTTTGCCAACAAAGATTTTTCATCAGCTATAGTAATATATTTATATCCCAATTTTTGTAATTGGATAAGGAGTTGTTCTTCTAAAATTTGCTCAGACTGTTTGCTCAAAATAATTATGAATTAGGAGTTAACCGTGTTTTTTTATCTACACACAAATTTAACAAAATAAAGTGATCTCAATTCATTAGCGCCTCCTAATTCATAATATAAACTTACCTCAAAGCTTTAAACATCTGTTCAATGGCTTTCTTCTTTTGTTCCATATTTGGATGAACATATAAATTTAATGTTGTACTTATATTTGAGTGCCCCAATAATACACTAACTGTTTTGTAATCACAATTACTTTCGATACAACGTGTGGCGAAACTGTGTCGCAAACCGTGGAATTTTATTTTGGGAATTTCTAAATGTCGCATTAAGTTTTTATAGAAACTGCGGTACGTTCTGGGTTCTGTAGGTTTAGCATCATTGGTCAGCACAAAAAAAGAAGGATTTACTATTTTTTTGATGGGTTTTATCAATCGAATTAAATCTCTGTTCATCGGGATTTCGCGAATGGAGTTTTTGGTTTTTGGCGTGTCTAAAATGAGTTCTGTTTTTCGGGTTCCGTCTTCTATTACGTAGATTCTTTGAATGGTACGATTCACGCTGATTACTCCGTTGTCGGTATCAATGTCCTCCCAAGTTAAAGCACATATCTCGCCAATTCGCATTCCTGAGGATAAACAGATTAAAACACCTAAATTCCGAAAGGTAAAATGTTCTTGTATGTAATTCATTATTTTTTTCTGATGCGTTCTGGAAAGCACTTCTATTTGCTGATTTTCGCGAATGGTAGGATATTGAATTTCGAAAGGTTCATAAGCAATCCATTTGTTTTTAGCACCAAATTTCAGCACCATTTTCAAAACGATTAAAATGTCTTTGATGGTTTTTTGGCTTAAACCAGCTTCTAATTTTTGCAATACAAAAGTTTGTACATCGGCTTCCTGAATTTCGTATTGATTGCCAAAAGAGGGTAATAAATGATTTTCGATGAGTAACACATACGCCGAAAAGGTTGATTTTTTCACATAGTTTTTTTTGTCTGTTTTCCATAAAGAAATGACTTCTGAGAGTTGTTTTTTGTCCATTTTTTTTGAATTAAAGATTTAAAAGAACAAAGGAAGTAGAAAGTAAATAAATGCGTTAGTATTTCAATCGGCGGATAATATTCTCCTTAATTTTCATAAAAGAGATTTCTAATCTTGGTGTTCCAAATTTGAGATTTCCAGGGTTTGAAGATGCGTGGGAAGTGAAGAAGTTGGGGGAAGTAGCAACTAATTTTATGTATGGAATGAATACTGCTGCAACAGTTTATGATGGTGAAAATCAGTATATCCGAATCACGGATATTGATGAAAGAACTAGATTATTCACTCCAAATCCTTTGTCATCACCAGATGGAGAATTAGAGGATAAATATTTATTAGAAAAAGGAGATATTCTTTTTGCAAGAACTGGAGCAAGCGTTGGAAAGTCTTATTTATATAGTGAAAAAGATGGCAAAATTTTCTTTGCGGGCTTTTTAATCCGTCTTAACGTAAAAACTGAAAATCCATATTTTATTTTTTCACAAACACTGACCGAAAAATATCAAAAATGGGTACTTACAATGTCAATGCGTTCAGGGCAACCAGGAATTAATGCGGAAGAATATAAGTTATTGCCAATAGCTCTTCCGTCGTTTGAAGAACAATCCGAAATTGCGTTTTTTCTCTCTAAAATTGACGAAAGAATCCAAGCCCAAAGCAAAATAATTGAGGGTTTAAAAAAATTAAAGGTTGCAACTGCTAAAAAAATATTTTCGCAAGAATTTAGGTTTAAAGATAATAATGGGAATGATTTTTCGAAATGGGAGGAAATGAAGTTAAAAAACATTGTTATTATTCAAATGGGACAATCTCCAGATTCTTCTTCATATAACTTTGAAAATATCGGAATACCATTAATACAGGGAAATGCAGATATTTTAAATAGAAAATCTAATCCTAGACAATACACGAGTAAACCCACTAAATTTTGTGACGTTGGTGATCTTTTGTTAACCGTAAGAGCTCCAGTTGGTTATGTAGGAAAATCCAAACATTACGCCTGCATTGGTAGGGGAATTTGCTCAGTAAAAAACAATGATAAATCTATACTCGAATTTATTTATCAATTTTTATTATATTTTGAGGATAAATGGAAATCTATTGAACAAGGAAGTACTTTTACTGCGGTTAATAGTTCGGATATTAATTCAATTAATATTTTACTACCAAGTATTCCTGAACAAGCCAAAATCGCCAATTTCCTTTCCGCTATAGACTCAAAAATTGATATGGAGAACCAACTTTTGCAAAAATTAGAAGAACAGAAAAAGTTTTTGCTGCAAAATATGTTTGTTTAGAATGTTAAACAAACATTTGCTGTAATAGATATTTCTTTTGCATTTCCAGCTGCTCTAAAATGGCTTTTTCGGTTTGGCTTTTTTGGGATAGGGAAGAAAGAAATGCCGAAATTTCTTTTTGTTCTTTTATTGATGGCAATAAAATTTCTAATTTTAAAATTTCTGTTTTCGACATATTATATCTTGTACTTCCTTGTGCTAACTTTTTTATTTCATTCCGAACGACTTTACTTCTAAATAAAAAACGAGCAAATTCAGGGAGTAATTCCTTAAAGGAATTAAGTCTAAATCCAAAACAAAAACTATTGAGATACACATTTTTCACATCTTCTAACAAAACTGAACTCATCCCAATTTCATCAGGCGTTTCAGAAGAAATTGTAAAAAATATATCCCCATATTTTACACTATTTTGATTTTCATTTTCTGAAACATTTACATATCCACAGTTTTCAATTACGATTTTGGAAGAATCAAAAATTTGCTTGTATTGAATGTACCTTTTTCCATTACCAAAATCTTCTTTTGTTTTTCCAGACAAACCAGTGAAAGTATATCCCAAATCTCCAAGTCTTACTTTTTTCCAATTTTCGAAATTAGAATTAATTCTTATTTTTTGTTCCGATAAAGAATCATTAAGACTTTCAATTAAGGATTTAAGATGTATCAGTATTTTGTTTTGGGTTTGAATTCTTTTGTCAACAAGCGACAGAAATGTTGAGATTTTTTCTTGTTCTTCTAAACTTGGATAATCTATTCTAATATTCCCTAAATCGGCGGAGTTGATTGCAGGATAACTCGTGCCTGTACATCTTTCAATAACTCTATCAACGAATTTCTGATTATGTAAATATTGAAAAATGAATTGAGAATTTTGTTTGGTTCTAATCTGTGCATATCCTGTGGATGCCACATATTTTCCTTCTTTATCAAAAAATAGATTATTTTTTTGATAAGGTCTAACCATTTGAAAAAGAACATCATTTCTCAATAATATTCTTTGGGCTCGACTTGGTGCTTCATCTATGGAAATAACATCTTCTTTCATTAACCGTCCATTTTCAACACTTTCCAAATCAATATAAATAAATGATTGTGGAAGATTTCCATTTTTAGGATTTATTTCACAAACCTCCCCTAACTTCCTCGTTTCCCACTCTCCCTCAAACCCTGGAAATCTCAAATTTGGGAACTTAGCTAAATTTTTATTATCTTTTTGTATCTTGGTCATAGTATTATCTTCTTATTCAGCATTAGGGATTTAATCTATTTGCTTTTTTATTTTTATTGTGTATCTTTGCAAAAGCTCAGTAACCATTTCTTTATTGGATGTAAGTGTTAAAGGAGTATAAGAAGCCGTTTAGTTCCGCTAAGCGGTTTTGGCTTTTATATACGCTTCGTATTCTTTTAATAGCTTTCTTTTTCTATGTTCTGTTTCAATATAATAAGCCGTTATGAACATATAATATTCTCCTCTGTCGGTTAAAATCACAATATAATTTTCAGATTCATTAAACAAAACAGTACGTTCATCTTTTCCTCTTACATTTTTCCAGATGAGAATTTCTTCGTGTTCACAGTTTTCTATAACAAACTTTGGAAAACGTATCCGTTCCATTCTTCTAAAATCAGGTTGTCTATTAGCTTCGTCTTCTCCTTCGTGCGTAATGTGATAAAATGTACGATGCATTCCGTCTACTTCCGGGTATTTTCTCACAGATACTTTTAGACCTTCATAAATAGGGTGTGCTTTGATAAAATCGTTATGAAAAACCGAATAAACAGCGTCAAAATAGGTTGAAAAAACTCCACCATATTCGCCAAAAGATATCAATGCAGGAAACACTAAACTCATACAAAATAAGGTTTTTGTGGTTTCCAAATAAAAACATTGAACTTTCGCTCTTTCAATAAAGTAGATTTTGTTAAAGAATATTTAGAGCGATGTTTAATGAGATTGATTAATTCATTTTTAGCTTTACTATTTGATAATTCTCTATTTACATAAGCAGTAGCACCTACTAATAAATCGGCTAATTGCAAAATTTCCACTTCGTGAGATCTTACCTGTTGTACTTTTTTAATAATTTCTTTAGAATAGTCGTATTTGTCATTCCTTAAAACCTGTTCCAGTTTGTGAACTTTTTCTTTACTTCTGGTATCTTTAATGTCTATGTAAATATGATGAGAGTTTTCAGGATTCAAGATAGCTTTCAACATTCCAAAATACATCTTATAGTAAAATGTATCGTGTGTATGATTGAACTTTTCATAATCTATTGCAGATTTATTAGAAACTACAAGCACCCTAAACTGCAAGTCATCATCATCAAAAAAATAATTGATTACATCTTTGTAATACTCGATTTTTGATTTTGAAACTTTGTTCCATTTTAGCTCATAGTAGGTTCGATTGTCATTATCATTCTTTTTATTTTTAGGAATAAGGTTGTGTTTGAGTTTAAAACTATACAATCTTTCAAAAATTTCTTCCTTCTTTTCAATCGGACAATAAACAGCCCCGATAACCATAACAGGCTCTTTGTCATTCTGTAAATGACAACTTTCATCGCAATATATATTGATTGTTGGCTTCATTATAAAAAATTAAAAAACAAGTCCCAATTCTTTGAAATACACATCAATTTCTTTGTCCAATTCCGCTCGCTTGGCTTCCAAAGATTTAATTTCCTGCATTACAACTTGGATATCGATTTCTTCTTCAGCTTCGAAAGTATCTACATAACGAGGTATATTAAGATTATAGTCATTTTCTGCAACTTCTTGTAAAGTAGCCAAATGACTGTATTTCTCAATTTCGGTTCTATTACGATAAGTTTCCACAATCTTATTGATATGCTCTTCACGTAACATATTTTGGTTCTTAACTTTCTCGAATTCTTTACTTGCATCAATAAATAGGATATGGTCAGGATCTTCCTTACATTTCTTAAACACCAAAATACAAGTCGGAATACCAGTTCCGTAAAAAATATTGGCAGGTAAACCAATTACAGCATCTAAATAATTTTTCTGTTCAATAAGATATTTTCGAATATGTAATTCTGCCGAACCTCTAAACAAGACACCGTGTGGCAATACAATAGCCATTGTTCCGTTTTCAGCAAGATGATGAATCATGTGTTGTACAAAGGCAAAATCTGCTTTGCTTGCAGGGGCTAATCTACCGTATTGACTAAAACGTTCGTTACTAAGATGCAGAGGATTAGCACTCCAGTTGGCTGAAAATGGTGGATTTGCTACAATGGCTTCTGCTAACAAACCTTCGTGTTGAGGATGTTCTAAAGTGTCTTCCTGTTTGATATCAAATTTCAGATAATGTACGCCGTGAAGTATCATATTCATTCGGGCAAGATTGTACGTTGTTCGATTCATTTCTTGTCCATAGAAATTATTGACATCTTTTACTTCTCTTGCTACACGCAGTAATAATGAACCTGAACCACAGGTTGGGTCATATACCGATTTTAAACGGTTTTTACCAGTCGTAACGATCTTTGCGAGAATTTTAGATACTTCCTGAGGGGTGTAGAATTCGCCCGCTTTTTTTCCTGCACCACTGGCAAACTGACCTATCAAATATTCGTAAGCATCACCCAATACATCAAGTTCTGTATCATTCAATTTGAAATCAATTTCGTCTAAATGCACCAACACTTTTACAATAATAGCATTTCGGGCATCTGCTGTTCTTCCTAAATTATTACTATTTAAATCCATATCAGAAAACAGGTCTTCAAAGTCTTCTTCACTTTGTGTTCCCATTGTACTTAACTGAATATTGGTCAATATCTTCTGTAAATCTTCAAGAATAAAATTGTTGCTCCCGCTATTTCCTCGTTTAGCGATTTCACTAAACAATTCAGATGGTTTTAAAAAGTACCCTAAGGTTTCAAGAGATTCTTCTCTAATAGCTTCAATGTATTCTAAGCCTTCGGCTGTGTTTTCATCAATATTTCTGAATTGGATTTTATCTTTTTCCAAAATGGAGTTCGCATAAATTTCCATTTTTTCAGCCAAATATTTATAAAAAATAAATCCCAAAATATAATCTCGGAATTCATCAGCATTCATTTTTCCACGCAGTGTATTGGCTATATTCCAGAGCTGTTGCTCTAATATTTTCTTCTGTTCTTCTGACATTGAAATAAGCGTTATTTGATTAGGGATTTATTATCCTTAAGAATCTACTAAAATAGTAAACTTTTAGATTCTAAACATTATGCTTGCTATAAAAATGATGGATATTTAAATTGGTAAACTTACTTTAGATTTTTTTTAAAAATTTCTTTATTGACAATGATGTCATCTGTTATAACTTTCTGCCTTTCTTTTTCTTCATCCGTTTGGTAAACTGTCCTTCTTCGTAATCCTCGCCCTGTGCATCTGGCAACAGACTGAACAATCCCAAATCGGAGCTGTGCGAATGTTCATGCGAGATAAACTCGAAAAGGTCTTTTGTCGGTTGGTGGTCTAATGTGTCCGTATTGGAAACAGGGTTATCCTGTGTTTTCAGTTCGGGTTTATTTCCGTTGTTCCACCAATCATTAAATACGTTTGCCGACAAATTTCTGTCTAATTGTGAGCCGTTCCAAACGGTACGGCTTTCGTGGTCGATGAAAGTTATACCATAAATCCGTCCGCTGTCGTTCCTGCGGACAATGGTATTGATACCTTGTTCTACAAGTTGCTTTTTAAAATCCGTTTCGCTGTTTGTAGTATGTATAGCCAATTCGATGGTATTCTTTAATACTGACCTCGCAGGGTTGGTTTTCATTTTCTCTTTGGAGTGCTCAAAATGTTTTTGAAGTTCTGCAACGCCTGCATCTTTTCCAAATAGTGATGCCTTGAACGGATTGCTTGCCTTATTTCCATTCTCGTCCAATGCCACGTATACCAATCCGTTTACGGGCTGTCCGTTCCGCTCTCCTTTAACTTCTTCAGCTGTAATGTTGAAAAGTGACAGCAAAACATTGTAACCACCCATAGTAGAATAGCTATAATACTTTGGCAGATGCCGTACTACCGAAGCAATCTGACTTTTGATATCTCCATTTTCATGATTTACAGGCTTGAAAACTTTATTGGTTTGTTTCTGCTCCTGCTCGGTAGCTTTTTTCAGGTTGTATTTCTGCTCCAAATCCCGACAAATAGCCATTGAGCGTGGATGGTCGTAATCATCGGGGATTTTCTTTCCGTCAATAGCTACACAAGTCGAAACAATGTGTATATGTGTTCTGTCAATATCCGTATGTTTGAAAACGATATATGGCTGATTGCCGTAGCCCATACGCTCCATGTACTCCTGAGCCATTTCGGTAAACTGCTCATCGCTGACCTTATCCGCAGGATCTGGGTTCAGCGAAATATGGCGTACAGTCTTTTCCGTTTTGATGTTTGCCGACAGGTACGGCTCAAAGCACTTGTTAAAATACGTTACGGAATATCTGCCATTCATTGTGTCGGGTATCTTGTTCAGCAACAAAACCGATCCGTTTTCCCTGTCCACTTTCTGCTGATTGTACAAAATCGCTCCGTACATATTGCTTCCCTTTCCGATTTTTGCGATCATAACTTTATTCTTTTTTCAGATACTTTTCTTCAAATTCCTGTGTTAAACGGATGACTTCCTTAGTGACTTTTACCAATTCAATGGTTTCTTTTTCCAATTTAAAAAGGTATGTTCCTGCTTTTTTCTCTGAAAAATTGCGGTACAATATCTTCACAACCTGATTATAATTTGTTCCGATTGCTCGGAATTGGCTAAAAAATCGGGTCAATTTTTCGTGATAATCTATTGCATCCATATCAATTTTTACGGTCTTTACCGTCTTTTGAAAGATGCAAGCCGTAATAAAATGTGCCTTTACACTTATCCCCGATTGGTCAAAGAGGGCAAGGAACTTGGCGTTTCCCTCTGCATTCAGGTTGATGGAATACCGATGTACCGCAGGATCAATCTTTGGTTCCCTTCCTGTTTTCCTAATCTGTTTTCTGTTTTTCTCTTCCATAATAATCCATTTTAATTTTTAATAAACGTGCGACTTCGGAGCCGTTTCCAGCTCCCTGCAAGGGCAAGTGCTTTTGAGTGCCGAAATTCATTTCGAGTACCTCAAAAGATAACTTGCTCTGAACAGGAGTTCAGAAAATCCGTTTTGCAAACGGATTGGAGTTAGCAGGAAAAACCTCATCGTTTCCGATTACAAATTTCGACAAGACTATCTGAATAACATTCACTTACAATTACGCCAAATAAAGCCAATGGACGCCAAATAGTGCCACCTCTATACGCATTGGGACTGCTTTTATTTCCTTTGTAACTGGTTAGTTGGCTGATTGGTTATGTGCTTAATCAAGTAACTAAACAGCATAAATCCTGACAGCTAATCTGCGTGATTGAATGCAGACTAATTACAAATTTTTGAGTTAATGAACTAGTTGATTAAGGGTATATAGGTGCATAGCAACTTACATACGTGCTATGATATTTATGACTGATTGTTCAGCTAGCGAAACAGCTAATTTGATATAATATTAAAAACGATAGATATGATAAATGAAGAAACCAAAAATCAGCAACCCAAAAAAAAGGATTTCTCTATAGAAAATTTCCTAAGTAATGAAAAGAAACAACCCTTGACGGAACAACAGGCAGTAACACATCGGGAAGATTTTGCCAAACCCGAAGTAGACGAGGAAGCACTGATGAACATAATTCCAGGGGAAGAACCCGTGCAAATAGCAACAGAAATGGGACAAACCAAACCGTCAGCGAACACCACGAAAAAAAGTACCTCAAAGCCAAAGAAGATGACGCAAGAGGATTACTGCGGGCAGTTCTTTAAAATCTCCAACAGGATTGCAAGCAAAGGAAAATCAGTCTATGTACGGCAGGAACATCACGAAACATTTAACAGGCTTACAAACATTATGGGTATCGACAAGCTCACGATTTATGCGTATCTGGACAACATTATCGAATACCATTTTCAGGAGTTCGGAGAACTGATTAAGGAAATCTATAACGATAAGCACAAGCCATTGTTTTGATGACCGTCCTTTGGTCAGGATGCCTAACTCCCTTTTAAATTGTTTCCAAAAGAAAAAAAAAGAAAAAAAGAAAGCCGTTCAATCAAGGTGGACAGGGGAAAAACCAAAAGGAAACGGAATAAGTCCCGAAGGGTGGCAGGGCAACTGAGCAACTCGCCAAAGCGACCTTTTTTTGCCCTGCTATTATGCCGTAAGCTTTTGGTTGGGCAGTGCGGTGGCTGTCCGCCTTAATTTTGCTACCTTTTTATTCTTTTTTGGGAACATAATGCCTCTGAACGCCAAATGCAACCTTTGACGGCAACATCAAAGCTATCTATTAAAATAGCTTCTACTTTCGAGGCTTAAACGACGTGATATGGAAATAACAGTTTTAGACATTCAGATTTTAAATGCATTGCACAGGGAAGTAAAGGAAGTTTCTCAATTGATTTTGGAAATAACTGCACCCTACAAAGCACTGCAACAGGCAACGAAATGGCTCGACCAACAGGAAGCCTGCCAATTACTCAATATCAGTAAAAGAACATTGCAGACATATAGGGCAAAAGGAATTCTTGGGGCAACGCAAATCAATCGGAAAACATATTTCAGATTGTCCGAAGTGGAGTTACTTATGCAGGGAGAGCGAACATTAAAAAAGCAAAAGAAATGAAACAGATTGGAAATTCAAACGAGGATATGCTTGCCCTGCTCGAAGCTGTGGTAGGTATCAAAAACGAACTGCTGTATATCAGGGAATATTTCCACCCATTACTAAAAGGGGAAATCTACCTTTCGGGCGAACAGGTCTGCGAGATGTTGCATATCAGCAAACGGACGTTGCAACAGTACAGAGATGACGGACTGATACCTTTTATCAAACTCGAACGGAAAATCCTTTTTCGTGAAAGCGATATTATCAAGGTATTGGAAGATAACTATCAGCGTTAGCCGATTAACGGTAGTTAATGCTTCAATTTTGTTCAGGTTCTTATTCAAGTCGTTTAAATTCAAATGATAATTTCAAACTGTCTCCCGAAACCAAAGCATTTATTTTGTCTCCCTTTTTCCAGTATTTTATCAATTTTGGGAAATCCAACGTGTCGTTTTTGAATTCAAATTTGTCTTCTTTTATTTCCGACATTTCAAATTTTATAAACTCTTTTTCTTTGGGGATTTTAACAAGTAAATTCCACTTTCCATCGGTCTCCAAAATCCTCATTGTCTCTTGGCTTATCGTATCATTTTTTTGAATGGTAAATCCAATCCCACTGTATTCCGAATCGCTGATTTTTTCCCAATTTTCAAAAGTAGTTTTGCCCTGTTTTTCATTTGTCCGTTGCCATTTACCTAACAGCCAATCAAAGTTTTCGGATTTTGTCGTTGTAGTTTCTTTGTTTTCATTTTGTTTGGTGTTGCACATTGTAAAAGCAAAGGCAGTTAGTATGATAGCTATAAATTTCAATGTTGTTTTCATTTTATAATTGTATGAGTTCGTTTTCTAATAAATATTCTTTTCTGATTTTTTGATTCACTTTATCCATGACCGAGATGAATAAATCATCAGATTCTTTGGGATTGAGTTCTTTTAAGATTTTAGCTTTTACCAAAGAAAAATAAATGTGTTCGTTAGGCAATTCTTTTTCAATTTCTGAAAGAATCATTAAAGCCTTTTCCGTTTTGCCTATTTTACTCAAACAAAAACAATAATTCAGTTTTACAATTGGCGATTGCGAAACTTTTTGCATCATCTCGTATAATTTCGCAATGTGATTCCAATCATTTTGCGTTAGTTCATTTATGGACATATACTTGCTGATGATGATAGCTTCAAGATAAAACTTGCTTATTTTTTTTGGTTTATTGAGATAATTAAAAGCTAAATTGAGTAATTCTTTATTCCATTTTTCACGATTTTGATTGAAAAAAGAAATGAGTTTACCATCGTGAATTTTTGCTGGAATCCTTGCTGTATGAAAGCAAAAAAGTGCCAATAAGTTGCTTGTTGATTTGGATTGGTATTGATTAAATAAAAGTTTTGTCAAAGCAAATGCTTCCAAACATAAATCTTCATTTACAATATTTTCTGTCTTTTCACTAAAAGAATCAAAACCGATATTGAAAACCGCATAAAATATTTCTTCTATTATTGAAACCTCTTTTTGATTGGCTGTAATTGAATTTAGGTCAATATCATTACCGTTAAATTCAAGCTGAATATTTTTCTTTGTTCGGTTGATGTTTTTATAAATTGCTTCCTGATTGATTAAAGTACTGTCACTTATTTCGGGAATGCTCAAACCAAAGATATTTTTGAGAACGAAAAGTATTTTGGCTTGATTGGAAACATTTTTTAATGCCGAAATGAAGATAATGGTTTGAAGCCGTAAATCTGTTTCATTGCTGGTTGACGAAGTATCTTCAAATTGTTCTACTGAAAAATTATGGTTTTCTTTCTGCTTTTTAATTTGGTTGAATACATCGTTACGAGCCACGATGAAAAGCCAGTTTTCTTTATTATTCGGAACATTGTTTTGATTCCAGATTTTTAAGGATTTCAAAAACGAATTTTGAATAGCGTCCTCAATTTCAGAAACGTAATTTGTGCCAAATTGATTTAATAATCCCGAAAACAGCTTTCCATAAATCGCTCTGTAATTTATCTCTTCGTTGGGAAGAAAATTATTGCTCATAGTCTTCCATTTCCATTATCGGACGGATTTCGGTAGTTCCTCCATAATGATGAGTAGGACATTCTTTAGCCAATTCTACAATCGTTTCTAAATCGTCAGCCTGCAATAAGTAATATCCACCAATAATTTCTTTCGATTCCAGGTAAGGTCCGTCTTTGACTACACTATCTTTTCCTGTAATGAACACACCTTTTTCGTGCAATCCGTCTCCAGAAATTAAATGTCCTGCTTCGGCTAATTTATTTGCCCAATTCATATGAGCATTAGCCAACTCCTCCATTTCTTTAGGAGATAATTCATTTAGTTTTTCAACGTCTTCGTGAAGTAATAATAAGAACTGTTTCATTGTAAATTGTTTTAAAATTTCAGTAAAGACATTTTGGTACCTCGGTTTTGGACATTTTTTTGTGATTTTTTTCTCCTTGAAATTTATAAATATTTATCAACTACTAAATTATAAAAAAAGCCAATACAAAAACTATATTGACTTTCTTTAATTGCTTTATCAGTTTCAGAGTTGCGAAACAAATGACTGTTCCATTCCCTTAAATTTATGTGATACCTTTTGCATATCCTTACCAACTTTCTCGTTGACTATTTTGGCGTAAATCTGTGTGGTAGCAATATTCTTATGTCCTAACATCTTGCTCAAACTTTCCAAGGGAACACCCTCACTCAAAAACAAGGTAGCAAATGTATGACGTGCCAAATGGAACGTTACTCTCTTTTCTTTTAGACAGTCAATCTGTTGGGATATTCTCTTTAGGCTGTCATTGCAGACTGTGTTTGATGGTACAGGGAATACCTTTCCATCCTTTGAAAATCCCGCATATTTCTCAATAATCATTTTAGGAATATCCAACAGCATCACGTTTGACGATGTGGCTGTCTTTTTCCTACGTATGATAATCCATTGGTTGCCATCAAAGAAATCCTGAATATTGCTGTTTCTAAGTCCTTTCATATCTGAATAGGAAAGACCTGTAAAGCAACTGAAAACAAACAGGTCTTTAACCAATTCGTCTTTCTTTTTCTCGCAGTTGAACGTTACGAGCTGTTCCAATTCGTTCCGTAGCAGATAGCCACGGTCTTTGTCCTTTTTAGTATTCTTGTATTCGCTGAACGGGTTGAAAGCAAGATGTTTTCTACTCATTGCCAATCGGCAAAGCGTAGTAAATCCAATCATATACAGCCAAATGGTGTTGTGTGTCAAGCTTTGGTCGTCACGCAGGTAGTAATCAAAGTCCTGTACAAAACCAGGTGTAAGGTCATTAAAGGACAAATCGGAATAACCGTATTTTGTAAGTGCAAAATTTCGTAGGTGTTTTAAAAGTATTTTGTATTTACTGCGTGTGCCATTTACCCGAAGTCCACTATTAACCTTTTTCTCATAGTCCAATAGGAACTGTTCATAGAATTTGAAAAAGGTCAGTTCTCCGCTTTCCATCCCAAGAACGGCATTTTTAAGTTTAGCACTGTTTACAGCCCCCTCATTCTTTAGAATTTTGGAATAGCATTCCTCAATACCCGAACGAATTTTGTCAAGTTTCCTGTTTGTGTCTTGTGCTTCTCGGCTTTTACCCAAAACCCTGCCGTACTTCAAATCCCAATTTGTTGCGGAAATATCCAGCTTGGTACTGAATGCAGACTGTTTGCCGTTTACGGTAATTCTGCACATAACCGTAACTTTTCCGTTTTTCTTTGGGGCGTTCTTTTTAAGGTAGAACAATACCTTAAACGTTGATTTTTTTGTCGTTTCCATACTCACAATTCTTAATGATAAAATTAAACCTATGTGAGCTACGGAACAATATGAAAAACTATGCAGAAAGCTGAAATACAGTATTTTAAACGATTATTTCTAATGTTTAAAAGTAACGTTTTAGTAACCTTACTTTTGCCAAACCTCGCTTTTTACTGCTTTTTACCTCATTACCAAAAAATCATAAAACGGCTGTAAAGTCTTTATTTACAACCGTTTTGACTGTTATTAATCTTTGATGTATTTTTACTGAAACTTTATTTTAAAAATCTATTATTTCTTCTCTGTTTACTTATTTTTAATAGCTGTGTATTAGAGGAAGATACTATTCAAATTGAAAAAACAGAACAAGAAAAGAAAACGTTTGCTATTTTTTCACAATCTTCAAACATTCAAGGAAAAAGTAATAAATCTGCTATTGATTATGCAAATGGTTTTTCTATCTTAATGCAACGATATGATAGTATACACAATACTAATATATCAGGACTTGTAAACACTACGAACATTGTCGAACATAAAAAGAACTCTTTACAAAATGTTATTGTAGAAAGTAAAGAATTTTACATCGAAAATCGATTACATTCACAAACTATTTTTGATGAAAATGGAGATATATGGGTGATGTATCCTAGAATTAAAAATAACTCAGTAGATGGTTTATTAATTGCAAGCTATACTGATAATGGGACCAATGTCTTTTTTAGTTATGTGAAAAAGGATAGTGAATTGTATATTTCGAACGTAAAGTTATTTCAAGAAAAATTTGATAAACAAATCAATAATTCAATTAACAAAAAAGCTAATGGAGATAATTGTGGTTTTGAAGGTTTGCCTTCTTGTGATTTAGACGAGGTAATAATAACTCCTAATCCAGGTGGAAGTGGTTGTTCAAATTGTTATACTACACCTCCTGAAAACAGAGGAAGTAGTGGTTGTTCTCAATTTGTTGAGTGTATTGACAATCCTCCAGGCGGTGGAGGAGGTGGAATTATTAGTCCATTTAAAACTCCATGTGATAAGATAAAACCTATTGGAAAAAATGATAAAAGTAAAAGTTTAATGAAAGATTTAAAAATTAAAACCTCTGAAAATAAGGAACATGTTTATATTTTAAATGCTGATGGAAATAATATAAATGAAACTCATTTTGAAGGAAATGAAGGAGAAGCTGGTGTAGATTTTAATTTTTATGGTCAAATAGATGGTTTTTTACATTCTCATTTTAAAGGTTTACCCCCTGTCTTTTCAGCTGATGATATTTTAAATTTAACATATTTATATAAAAATGGATTTATTAAAGATGCAAATTCCTTTGTTTTTGGTCTTGTAACAGAAAATACTCAATATTATATTATAATTGATGATTTTGAAAGTTTTGATAATTTTTCAAATATCGTTATGATGGGCGGAAATGAAATAAGTGACTCTGTGTACGACTACTACAATCTTGTATATCAAAGCTCTGGAATTAAAGAATCTAATAGTGTTTCTACGAATGAATATTTATTTCTTAAATATCTAGAAGCTCAAAAATCAGGATTGAAATTACTTAAATCCGATTCAGAACTAAATGATTGGAAACTATTATCAAGTGCTACAAATGGTAAAATAAATGAAACAAAATGCAATTAATTATGTATAAAATTAAATTTTTTATATCTATCATTATTATGATAATATCTTTACAAGTTCATTCTCAAACTTTAAAAACAACATCTAATAGTAATAACCTAAATAATAATATAGATAACTTTATAGGGACTTGGTATTGGAAAGATAATGGTAAATCTTTGAAAATAATTTTTAAAAAAGATAATATAGATCTTCCTATGTATGACAATGTAAAAACAGATGTTTTAATAGGTTTTCATAAATACATTTCTAATAATATAGTTGTTGAAAATTCCACTCAATACATTAACAGTCGTTTTACTGATAAGAAGTCTACTATTTTAGGAACTACTTATGAATCATCTAATAAATTAGAAGGAACAATAAAACATGTCTCTAAAAATAAAAGTTTAAAATTTAAAATATTATATATAGATTCAAAACATATAAAACTAGAAATGTTAGAGAATATTAATAGAATTAGAATTAATCAATCAAAAATCAGCAAAGAGATTGACTTACCTCAAAATATTATTTTAACAAAAGAATAGTCACATTGAATACATTTTTTTTGGCTTAGGTTTGAAACTTCTGTAATTAATTGGACGAATTTACATTATATTGCTTTTATCGTTTTGCTTTCTAGAAAAATAAAAGTTTAAACAGGTTTAATATAAAGACTATAACACCTTTTATGTTAAAGTAAAAGGTGTTTTTTTATAGAAAAAAATAGACTCACAGTTCTGTAATTTTTGTTATGCTTCATTTTAAATAAAAAGTCGAAATTGCACCTAAACAAAATACAAAAGCTATGAACGACAATAAAAAATCTCATTGGGAACATATATACGAAGTAAAAACTCCAGAAGAAGTGAGTTGGACACAAGAAAAACCAGAAACTTCTTTAAATTTTATTCATTCTTTTGGAGCTGATAAAACAGCTAAAATTATTGATATTGGTGGTGGAGATAGTAAGTTGGTCGATTTTTTATTGGAAGAAGGATATGAAAATATTTCTGTTTTGGATATTTCTGCAAACGCGTTGGAAAGAGCAAAAAAGCGTTTAGGAAATAATGCAGAAAAAGTAACTTGGATTGTTGCTGATATCACCGAATTTGAACCTACGGAACAATACGATATTTGGCACGATAGAGCAGTTTTTCATTTTTTAATAGAAGAAAATGACATCAAAAAGTACCAAGATTTGGTCGCGAAAGCTGTAAAAAGAAATATGGTAATTGGAACTTTTTCGAAAAACGGACCATTAAAATGTAGTGGTTTGGAAATAAAACAAAATGATAAAACTTCTTTAACTTCTACTTTTGAAAATAATTTTGAGAAAATAGATTGTTTTACAATTGATCATAAAACGCCGTTTGATACAATACAAAATTTTATTTTCTGTAGTTTTAACAGAAAATAAAATGCGTTAGGGATTGCAGTGGAAATCCTTTGCTGTTGAGCAAATATTGAAACGAAAAGCCCGCTCGAACGCCCAGAATATAAAAATCATCTCCTTAATTCAGGAGATGATTTTCTTTTTTTAAAACTTTATTGTATTTGATATTTCCTTTTTTGATATCATTTAAAATCCATTTCAGTTCAGCATCTGTACGTTTAATTTTATCTTGCAAATTAGGCTGAATAAGTTGGTTTGGATAAACACCATGTGCCTGTTCTTCTCGTTTTTCCGTTGGAGAAAGATAAACTGTACCTACTGAAATTTTGAGTTTGGAATTGGGCAACGTAAATTTTGGCATCAACCCAGCAACCGTTCCATTAAAATCTCCTCCCGTTTCTTCACCTACAAAAAATGCTCGATTTTTTAGTTGAAGATTAGCCGAAATCAACGCCGAAGCAGAGTAAGAACCACCATTTATAATGACATACAAATTGTGGTGATACACGAGCTCTTTATCTATTTTGACATGCGAAAAAGGCATGTGCAATTCGTATTCATTTTTAGCATTTTTTGACGTCGAAAAATAAGTATAACCCGATCCCAACCAAAGCAACGGATAGGAATAAACGGGAAAAAGATTGTACAACGACTTGCCAAAAGAGGTTTTGTTCGCGACGATTTTTTCACCTAAAAATGCCTTGGAATCATCGACCAAATAAGCGTATAAATAGTGTGAATCTTTTAGGTAACCACCACCATTGTTGCGTAGATCGAGAACTAAATTTTGGACTTTATGATTCTTGATATCCGTAAAAACTTCTTTATATAGTTCGCGTATTTTACCTTTTCTAAAATCTGTTACTTTTAATACCGCTATCGTACTATCATTCGTAGGAAAAGCCAAATCTTTAGAATAGGTTTTGGAGCTTTTAGAATAACCATATTTCTTTTGTTTTATCCTTACTTTTCGCTCAACTTCTTTCTGCTCTTTTGTAATTTTTGGTGTTTCTGCAACCTTTTCACTTTTAGGTTTGGGATAAGTGCGAAATGTTTTTTTTCGGATGATTGAATTTCCCATTTTAAAGGTTAATTCAACCGAATCTTTAATTCCATTTTCTAAAGTAAAATAATTAAGAAAAGTTCTGTTAAACACATTATCCGAAAAAGTTTGATTTTCACCATCTCCATAAATACTTTTTTTATATTTATCGTATAAATACTTTGTAGAAACACTATCTATATAAAGCAAAGCCGAACCTTGATTAATCGGATTGATTTTACTGTAATCTGCCACTAAAAAAACTGAATCATTTTGCCAAAAAAAACTATAATCACTAAAAGCAGATTTAGATTCTTTGTATTTTTTTTCCTTACTCTTTTCTATTCGTTTATATATCGGATAAATATCTGTATGACCATGTTCTAAACTTTCGAAAATCGGAAAAAACTTGACATAAAAATCATTTGGTTTCAATGGTTGATGAATTGTTTTTTTTAGGCTATCAAATTTATAATCAATTTGTTTTTGAGAAGTGTATAAATCTAATTTTGGATGATATCTTTTTAGTTTTTTATAAACAAAATCTACATCTTTTTTCAATTTATTTGCAGGAATCTCTTTATCAATATGTGCATTGTATTTCTCTACAGAAACACAGCTGCATATCAACAAAAATGACAAATAAATTAGAGTAGATTTTAATTGCATTGAGGATAATTAAATGAATAATAAGTTACAATATTATTTCACTTCTTGATAAAATTCTTCGATAAAATTTTCCATATACTGATGACGTTTTAAAGCAATTTCTTTTGCTGTTTTGGTATTCATCAACTCTTTTAATTTAAATAATTTATCATAAAAATGTTGCACGCTAGAAGCGTCTTTCGAATTATCGTACGGATTATATAAAATACTACCTACACTTCCGCCATATGCAAAACAACGCGCAATACCAACCGCTCCAATTGCATCTAAACGATCAGCATCTTGCACAATTTCAGCCTCGATAGTTGTTGGTTTATTTCCTTTACTAAATGAAACTTGCGAGACTATTTCCAATACTTTCTGAATTGATTCTTCCTCTACATGAATTGATTCTAAAAATTTTCTAATTAATTCCTCCGATTTATCAACTCCATTATGCAATTTATAATCACCGATATCATGTGTCCAAGCTGCTAATTCAACCAAAAAAGAATCTGCATTTTCAGTTTCTAAAATCTTCTTCGCATTTGTCACCACACGTTCTATGTGAAAATAATCGTGTCCTGTTCCTTCATCTAAAAAAGTTTTTTTGATATAAGCTTGTGTCTGAATAAGTATTTCTTGTTTGTTCATTTTTTAATAATCTATTTCACGCTAAAATAAAAAACTTCAATAACAATGTTATTGAAGTTTTAAATTAATAGAAAAAATACTGTTCTATTGTTTTACAATTTTCTTAGAAACCGATTGTTTATCTGTTTTGATATTAATAATATAAACACCTGTCGGTAAATTTGAAATATTAATTTGTTTCTTATCCGAAGACGAAACTTTTTTTCCGGTCATATCAAAAATATCTACAACTGTTATTTTTTCAGTTGTCTGTACATTTACAATATCTTTTGCTAATGTTGGATAAACAGAAATCGATTTATCAACAGCTAACTCATCTGTATTAAGAGCTCCAGTTGTTCTACCTGTTATCAATACAGTAACATCCTGATTCTTTTTAACTCCTGCGTTATCTATTAAATTTCCTTTATTTGAAATAATAACTTTATATTTTGCTCCTTTTGTTGGAGTCTTTATAAGAACTTGTTCATAATTATCTACTGTATTATCTCCTTTGATTGCAGGACCAGTAACATTATTTAAATCTAATTTCCATGGAAAATAAGTAACATTTGTAGAACTTTCTACTACTCTTAAATCAAAATCATTAATCAATCTTGAAGACTGATTATAAAATAAATCATTTATATTTTTAAAATAAGCTGCTTCTGGGTCTATCCAGGAAATACTTGCTTTCAAAGGTGTTCCATCGGAAGTTATTTCATACACTATATCTGTACCTGAAACTTTTGATTTTCTTTCAAACAATTTTGTATCATCTAATAAAACCTCTGCTGCTTTTTTAGTATTTAATAATCCCCAACCAAAATAAATATCTGGTCCATCATTATCTCCAGCCTCATCAGCAGTATGTAAAAGTAGTGTTTTAGCTTCATCTCCAAAAAAAGTAAATGTAGAATTATTATTTACTAATCTTTGTAACTGAGTCAACATTCCCATTGCCCCCGTCACAATTGGTGCAGAAAAAGATGTACCACTTCCTATAATAAATACATTATTTTGTGTAGGATTTGATGAGTCATATGAAGGAGCAATCAAAGAATCTCCATAAGTAGAAATATCTGGTTTAATTGCTCCATCTTTACGAGGTCCAACACTTGAAAATGTTGCTCTATTATCTTTTGTTAATGTCGTAAATTTATAATCAGTAGTATTCGGTAATTTAACCGCTCCTACAACAATGATATTTTTAGCCAATGACCCCCAACCAATACAATATGCATCATTAATACAATTTTTTGAAGGTATTACTTCCGATGCAGTAAAAGGTGTCCAAATCCCATCTTTGTATTGGAATTTTGGATTAGTATCAGAGGCATCTGGTCCCGAACCATAATAATTACCTGCTGATTTAACAACAATATAATTTGGATTATTATAAACCGTCTTGTCAAAATCAGCATCAGAACTATAATAAGATCCACTCAAAGTAGCACTGGCGTCCTTAACTAAATCTTGATAATTTCTCATATTAAAATACCATCCAGGACCTAATTTATCTGTCTTAGAATAATAATTATCCCATCCTAAATTTACACCATAAGAATGATTAGATAAATTTTCTTTTGCATTTAAAAGCTTCTGTATATTGTTTCCATTTGTTGTTGTATTAAAACTGCTATTTTTTATTTTAGCTTTTGTTAATACTCCTTTAGCTGCATATTGTGGGTATCCATTAAATGAAGCTCTACCTTCGGCTGCAATAAAACCTGATACAGAAGTTGCATGATCAGATATTGCAGTTGCTCCATTTTCGGTATCAAATAATCTGCTTGAATTTCCATAATCAAGATCTCTAAACTCAATATGTGTTCCTAGCGCTGCCCCTCCGTCCATTACTAGTACACTAACATCTTTCCCATTCAAAACAAAACCATTAATACCTTCATTTTGTAACTCAGTAATACCCGCTCCTGTATTTGCTCTAATATCATCAGTTTGGTAAAAAAAAGGTGAATCTTCTATAAAACCTGCGAGATTAGAAATTCCTTTTGATTGATCTACAATTACAGATTTAGCATTCTTATTCTGTAGACTATTAAACTTCTGTTCATTCTTTAATTGCTGCTCTTCCAGTTTTTTATAAAAAATCGCATTATTATCCTGCGCAAAAGAAGCTGACAATCCAAATAATGTAAATAATAAAATAAATGTTTTCTTCATACTATGTTTATTTATGTAATTTTATTCACTAATTATTGAAGGAGTTATTGTTGAATCTCTTATAATTAGTGTATCATTAATTTTAATATGGTCATCATTAATAATCACCGAGTCTATATCATTTTTCTTATTAAGCTCAGTAGAATTGGTCTTACATGACAATAATAATGTAAGTATCATTAATGTTAAATATTTCATGAAATTGATTTATACAAAATTAGAATTAATATCTGAATACTAATTCTAATTCATATTATTATTTTTTTGTATATTTGCACCTCAAATTTGTAAAACGGGACGAGTTCCCAAAATAATTAGTTATACTATGGCTACAAGAATTAGATTACAAAGACATGGTCGTAAAGGAAAACCATTCTTTCACATCGTAGTTGCTGACTCAAGAGCAAAACGTGATGGTCGTTTCATCGAAAAATTAGGTACTTACAACCCAATTACTAACCCAGCTACAATTGAATTAAATGTTGATTCTGCTGTAAAATGGTTACAAACTGGTGCTGAGCCAACTAATACTGCTAAAGCTTTATTATCTTACAAAGGTGCTTTTATGAAAAAACACTTATTAGGTGGTGTTGCTAAAGGTGCGTTTTCTCAAGAAGAAGCTGACAAACGTTTCGACGCTTGGTTAGAAGCTAAAGGTGAAAAAGTTCAAGCTAAAAAAGACGGTTTAACTTCAGGTGCTGCTGCTGCTAAAGCTGCTGCATTAGAAGCTGAAAAAGCTGTTAATGAAGCTCGTGTAAAAGCTGCTCAGGAAGCTGAAGCTGCTGCACAAGTTGAAGAAACTCCTGCTGAAGAAGCAGAAGGTACAACTGAAGAAGTTGCTACAGAAGAATAATTTTTAAGTTCAGAGACGTTCCAAATGACAAAAAATGATTGCTACTATTTAGGTAAAGTTACAAAGAGACATGGTTTCAAAGGTAATTTAATCATTCACTTGGATACAGACGAACCAGAATTATACGATACTTTGGAAGCAGTGTTCATCGAGCAAGATGGTACACTGGTTCCATTTTTTTTCGAAACTTCTCAGCCTTATCAAGGCACAAAATTATTAGTAAAATTTGAAGATGTTGAAGACGAAGATGTCGACAAATTAATCAATCGCGAACTTTATTTACCTCTAAAATCATTACCAGAACTTTCTGGAACAGATTTTTATTACCACGAAATTGTTGGTTTCACGATTTATGATCAAACAAATACAGAAGTTGGAACGATAAAATCTGTTAACGATTCTGCTGCACAAGCTTATTTTGAAGTAGATGCAAACGGAAAAGAAATCTTAATCCCGATGATTGATGAGTGGATCTTAGAAGTTAATCGTAACGAAAAAGCAATGCTTATCCAAATTCCAAACGGATTATTGGAAATTTATTTGGGGTAACTTATCCATTATAAATCATTTATTTACTTCTATTTTTTGATTGAATTTTTCTAATTGTAAAATCCGGAATTTTCGACATTATATTTATTGTCAATTTCGTACCTTTGCAAACTCAATCGTAATTAAAAAATGGAAGAAGAAAAAAAATCATTGAATTTTATTGAGCAAATCATCGAAGATGATTTAGCCAACGGGATGCCGAAAGAAAATTTACGTTTTCGTTTCCCACCAGAACCAAATGGTTATTTGCATATCGGGCATGCAAAAGCAATCTGCTTAAACTTCGGTTTAGGACAGCGTTACAATGCGCCTGTAAACTTACGTTTTGATGACACTAATCCTGACAAAGAAGAGCAAGAATTCGTAGATTCTATCCGCGAAGATGTGAAATGGTTAGGTTTCGAGTGGGCTGAAGAACGCTATGCTTCTGATTATTTCCAGCAGCTTTACGATTGGGCTGTTCAATTAATTAAAGAAGGAAAAGCGTACATCGACGACCAGTCTTCAGAAGTGATTAATGAACAACGTAAAACACCTTTTGAACCAGGAATTGAATCTCCTTATAGAAATCGTTCTGTTGAAGAAAATTTAGATCTTTTCGAACGAATGAAAGCGGGAGAATTTGAAGAAGGAACACATGTTTTACGTGCAAAAATAGACATGACTTCTCCTAATATGAACATGCGCGACCCTGTTATGTATCGTATTTTGAAACGTCCTCATCACCGTACTGGAGACACTTGGAAAATGTACCCAATGTACGATTGGACGCATGGAGAATCTGATTATATCGAAGGAATTTCACACTCATTATGTTCATTAGAATTCAAAAATCATCGCGATTTATACGAATGGTACGCGAACAATGTGGAACTACCAAATCAACCTCAAAAACCAAAACAACGCGAATTTGCTCGTGGTAATGTTTCGTACATGATTACAAGTAAACGTAAGTTGATGAAATTGGTTCAAGAAGAAGTTGTAACAGGTTGGGACGATCCACGTATGCCTACTATTTCAGGTTTGCGTCGTCGCGGTTATACGCCAGAATCGATTAAGAATTTTTGGAATACAGCCGGTGTTGCAAAACGTGATAATGTATTGGATATTTCGTTATTAGAATTCTCTGTTCGTGATCATTTAAATAAAATTGCTCCTCGTGTTTTTGCTGTTATTGATCCAGTGAAAGTGGTAATCGAAAATTATCCAGAAGGACAAGTGGAGGAATTAGAAATTGAGAATAATCCGGAAGATGAAACAGCTGGAACTCGTATCGTTCCTTTCACAAGAGAAATCTACATCGAACGTGAAGATTTTATGGAAGAAGCGCCTAAAAAATTCTTCCGTTTATCATTAGGAAACGAAGTTCGTTTGAAAGGTGCATATTTCATTAAAGCTGAAAGAGTAGAAAAAGATGCTGAAGGAAATATCACAACAATCTATGCAACTTACGATCCTGAAACGAAGTCTGGAAGTGGAACTGAAGCTTCTAAACGTAAAGTAAAAGGTACGTTGCATTGGGTTTCTGCAACAGAGAATATTCCGATCGAAGTTCGCGAATATGATCGTTTATTTACAGTTGAATCTCCAGATGCAGAGAAAGATGTTGACTTTTTACAATTTGTCAATCCAAATTCTTTAACTGTAAAAGAAGGTTTTGCTGAGCCTGCTTTGAAAGAAGCCAAAGTGGAGGATAAATTCCAGTTTCAACGTATTGGATATTTTGCTTTAGATCGTGATTCTTCTACAGAAAAGTTAATTTTCAATAGAACAGTTACCCTTAAAGATACTTGGGCAAAAGTCAATAAATAAAAAAAACTATTTCATTAAATATCAAGCTCGAACAAATTTGTTCGAGCTTTTTTTATTATATTGTAAAATACAAAATCAATCCCTTATATAAATGGATTACTTAGAGAATAAAAATTCGATAAAAAACTGGAATGAAGATGATCGTCCTCGCGAAAAATTAGCTTTAAAAGGGCGTTCGTCACTTTCTGATACCGAATTGTTAGCGATTATCATGGGAAGTGGAAATCGTGATGAATCCGCTGTAGAGTTAGCAAAACGAATCTTAAATTCTGCAAACAATAATTGGAATGAATTAGCAAAATATTCAATTGTAGATTTATGCAAATTCAAAGGAGTTGGAGAAGCAAAAGCAATTTCGATAATCACAGCAATGGAAATTGGAAGAAGACGAAATTCGCAAGAGATTTTAGAACGCGACAAAATTACTTCAAGCAAAGACGCAGCCATAATTTTACAACAACAAATTGGTGATTTACCAAACGAAGAATTTTGGGTAATGTTTCTCAATCAAGGAAATCGAATCATTAAAACTGAGCAAATTTCACGAGGTGGAATTAATCAAACCGCTGTCGATATTCGAGTAATTTTTAAACGTGCCTTAGAGTTAATGGCAACTGGAATGATACTTTCTCACAATCATCCTTCTGGAAATCTTACTCCAAGTCAGTCTGATATACACATTACTCGAAAAATAAAAGAAGGTGCCACTCTTTTAGATATTCAAGTTTTAGATCACATTATTGTTTCTCAAAAAGATTTTTATTCGTTTGCGGATGATGGTCTAATTTGATATCTTTAAGCTTTATTGAAAACTATTTTGAGTCAAAAAATCATCATATTTACAGAAAAAATAACGAATCGAATTGAATATATTTTCGATTTTATTTTTCATAATTTTTCTGGAATTGACTACAAAACGACTACAGATTTTGATGAGTTTTCACAATCAATTTTACCAAAAATCAACTTTTCAAATCAATTTTTAGAAAATGAAATCAATTATAAAGTTGATGATATTTTATTGGAAACTACCATTCAAGAAAATGTTGATTATTCAATTTTAAACGAATTTGGGAAATGTTTTTATTGGCTTTCTCGTTATGAAGAATACATTGCAAAACCAGAAAAATTTGATCAACACAATCGTTTTTTAGGTTCGGATTTAGATTATTCGAAACCAATTGTAGATGAAATTTGTATTGAAATTCAAAAAAAGATAAAGTCTAAATTTCCTGAAATTTATTTTAAACAGAGAGTTTTCAAACAGATTAATACTCATGACGTAGATTATGCATGGAAATATCTTCATCATTCTCCTAAAATAAAATTTGGTTCACTTTCAAAGAAAATTTTAAAAGGTGATTTCAAAGAATTTCAGAATCAAATCAAAATTTTAAATCAGCAAAAAAAAGATCCTTACGATACATTTGATTATTTGAAAGTTTTAGCTGAAAAACATCAAATCGAAACAGTTTTCTTTTGGTTATTGGGCGATTATTCTACTTTCGATAAAAATCATCATTGGAAAAATAATGCTCAAAAAAATTTAATAAATAACATTTCAACTTGGGCAAAAATTGGAATTCACCCTTCTTATCAATCTAATTTCGAACAAAATAAATTAACAACTGAAATTAATCGATTAGAAAAAATCATCAATCAACCTATAAAAAAATCACGTCAACATTTCATTAAATTGAGCATTCCTCTCACTTATCAACAATTGTTAATAAATGAAATTTTAGAAGATTATACCATGGGATTCCCTCATCAATTAGGCTTTAGAGCTGGCACTTCTACTCCATTCAAATGGTTTGACTTATCAACAAATCAACAAACATTGTTAAAAATATATCCTTTTGTCGCAATGGATGTTACATTGAAAAATTATTTAAAATTAACACCGCAACAAGCTTTAGAGGAAATAAAACGATTGAAACAAACAATTAAAGCCACAAACGGAACGTTTATAACATTATTCCACCAATCAAACTTGAACGAAGATTGGACTGAATGGCGAAAAGTTTACGAAAGTATTTTTAAATGATAAAAAGAGTTTCTCGAAAAAAATTAGATGTTAATAAATATACCGAATGTCTCAACAAATCGGTGAATTACCGCATTTATGCCGAAGTTTTTTATTTGGATGCTTTAGTTGAAAACAATTGGGATTGTTATGTTTTGAACGATTATGAAGCCATAATGCCTTTGCCATATACAAAAAAAATTGGTATAAAATTTATTACACAACCAATTTATTGTCAACAATTAGGAGTTTTTCATCAAGAAAATTTCTCAAAAGAAACTTTTCAACTTTTTGAGAAAAAACTACATCGAAATTTAGTGAGAGCTTATGCTTTTAATGAGGAAAATACAGAGATGTTTGAACCGAAGGGACAGAAAAAGGTTAATTATATTTTAGATTTGAATCAAGATTATGAAATTTTATTTTCAAATTACAGTAGAAATAGAAAAAATGAAATTCGTAAAGTAGAAAAATCCAATTATAACATTGAAAAAGTTACTCAATTAAATCGATTTTTCAAAATAAATTCATCTTATGAATATTTGATCGCAAATAATTTAATAAACTATTCGCAAGAAAAAATTCAAAGTTTATTTAATCAAAAAATTATTAATATTTATGAAATTTTTGATCAAGAAGAAAATTTAATTGGTTGTCAACTAATCATGATTTCTAAAAATCGAGTTTATAATTTTGCTTTTGCAAGAAATAAGAATTCAAAAAGTAATTTTGGATCAGCTTACATAATAGATTACATTATCAAAAACTTTTCTAATTCAGAATTAACACTTGATTTCGAAGGTTCTATGATTCCTTCTATAGCTAAATTTATGCAAGGTTTTGGTGCTATAAAAAATCATTATACAAACTATTCTAATTTAGACTTTTTGACAAAGAAAAATTAATTCACGATAGCCATTTCCAACAGAAAGTTTCTTTGCTAAATTATGATCAATTTTATTTCGATAATCTATTTTTTCGACAATTATATTTTCACGTTTTAATCTTTCTTGAAAGTCCTGTCCATGCAATCTCAATAAATCTTTTTCGCCATAATTTTTTAATCGTTCTTCTTCTGTCTTAAATTCAGCATTTTCAAACGTATTATTTATTGGATGAATAGGAGTTTGAATCAAAGCTTTTCCTCCTTTTTTTAGAACGCGAAACAATTCATCAATTGCCTTTTTTTCGTTTGGAATATGCCCTAAAACATGACAACAAATTATATAATCAAATGTGTTATCAGGATAATTTATTGAAGTAATATCCATTTCTTCATCAGCAAGATTAATGTTAATATCAGCATTGATATAACGTAAATTATCGGTCTGTTTAAAAATATTTTTCAATGCGTCTTCTGGAGCAATATGCAATAATTTATTCGGTTTAACCAATAAATCTGTTTCATTTTTTATAAACTCTAACAAAACTCTTGTCCTTTCTAATGAACCACAATTTGGACATTCAGCATTTTCTCGGTTATCTATACCGTTTGATTTATCCAAAAACTTAGAAAAAGATTGTTCGCAACAATTACAATAAAAATTATTTCCTTTCAGAAATAATCCATTCAATTTCTTTAAATTTTTTCTATTATTAATTCTTATCTTTTCGGAAAATATTTTTTTATAAAATGTTTTAATTGCATTCATTACTTACAAACGTTAAGACTGCTATTTTATGATATTAAATTTATTCAAAAAAAATATATTTCCTTTTTACCATACAGTTTCAGATAAAAGATTAATTCATATCGATCAATTATATCCATTAAAATCTATTGATCAATTTCAACGTGAATTAGATTTTTTTCAGAAAAATTATGTCAATATTTCTATGATTGAATTAATTGATTTATACGAAAAAAATGGTTCTATTCCTCAAGAAAATTACTTTCATCTTAGTTTTGATGATGGTTTGAAACAATGTTACTCTATAATTGCTCCAATATTAAAAGAACGAAATTTAGATGCAACTTTTTTTATCAATCCAAATTTTATTGACAATCAAGAAGTTTTTTATCGGTATAAAGTTGCTTTCATTTTAGAAAACATTACAGACAATAACCTTAAAAAAGAACTTTTAAATTATTCTATTCATGATCTTAAAAAAATTAATTCATTAATTTTAAAACAAGAAATAAAACTAAATGATGTTGAAATTTATTTGAATGAAAATGAAATTAAAGCATTAATTCATCAAGGCTTTACAATTGGCGCACATTCAATGAATCATCCTTATTATCGCGATATTTCTTTTGAACAACAACTTATAGAGACAAATGAAAGTTTAGATTTTATCCAACAAAAGTTTAATTTGGATTATCGAGTTTTTTCTTTTCCTTTTACAGATGATGGAGTTTCTATAAACTTTTTTAATACTATAAAATCCGATTTTACATTTGGTACGGCAGGAATAAAAAACGATGAGATTTCAACAAATATTCAGCGACTTCCGATGGATAATTGTATTTCTAACCCAGCAATTTTTATAAAAAAGAATCGTTATAAATTTTATATTCAGAAACTACTACAGAAGCATGTTGTTTCTCATTAATTAATTTTTAAATCTATAGAAAAAATTCTCTTTGGATTATCGTAAAGTTTAAGAATATTTCCTTCATAATTCTTTGGTGTATAAATAGCACACATTGTATTTTCTACATGATATAGATTTTTATGAAATTGTTTAGGAACTCCTTTTATAATTGCATTCAATATTTCAAAACGTATCTTTTCTGGCGAGAATGCATAATCATGCCAAATAACGATAGAGTTTTCATGAATCAGATGTTCAAAAACATTTTTTGTATCCGAAACTACAAAATCAAAACGATGATTTCCATCGATAAAAATTACATCAAATTTTTTATTCAATCCTGAAAAATCAAATTTAGTCGAGTCTCCTAAATGTTGTTTTATTTTAGATTTATCTTTTATAAAAAAACCATGTGCATTTTCATAATCTTGTGAAAAGTTATACGTTTTATAATCCTTTGTATCTAAATCTAACGTATTCAAATCATCAGCAACATCAATCAAATTAACAATACTTTCTCCTCTCCAAGTTCCAATTTCGAAATATTTACATTGTTCAAATTCTTTACACGCATTTTTCAGCAGTAATAAATCTGTAATCAAAGAACCGCCATCTAAAAAAGCAACTGTATCTAATTTTCCGTCAAAATTTGGAAATAATTGATCTAAAGAAACTTGATTTAGTCCTTTCTTATAATGATTTGGCGTTTTCTTTTCCCAATTTTCATTTTGGTCAATGATAATATTTAATAACCAAGGATTCTTACAAATTTGAAAAAATCCATTTATAAATTTTGATATTTTTTTTGATAATGACATTTTTAAATATTTTTTAAATACTTATTAAACAAATAATATGCGTATAATCCAGAAATTAAGAAAGTTATTAACATACCTAAAGCTGCTCCTTCTATTCCATAAAAAGGAATTAATAGCGCATCAAAAATAACTAAACAAACAATTGAGAGGATTGATACTCTTACATTCCAATCTGATCTTCCTATTGTACTATTCAAGTTAATGTATAATACTCTAAACAACATTGCTAAAACAACTGCTATTGTTGCAATAAAAAAAACTGTACCACCAGTTAAATAACTTTTATTGAAAAATAACTCGATTATAAAATCTCTAAGAAAATAACTTCCTAAAAGAATACTAATTCCTATAGGAATGAATAGCTTATAATAATTTTTTATATAAAATTTCAGAAAATCCTTGTTCTGACTATTTTTAATAATTCGAGGAAAATCGGTTTGAAATAATATAGTCGGAATAAATAATAAATTCATAGGCAAAAGAATCGCAACTTTATACAAAGCAATATCTTTATCTGTCATAAAAATCGCAATCATTCCAATATCAATCGAAAACAATAACTCTGAAGCGAAATAAGCCAAAGATTCCATTCTTCCATATTTCCACATCATTTTCCAATTCATTTCACTTAAACCACTTATTGATTGTTGTAAAATTGTTTTAGAATAGAAAAATAAACTAATAAAAGGTGTAATCGCCAGCGAAATCATATAACCAATTGCTCCAAAGTTGATGGTTAAGAAAAATGTAAAAATCAGTCCCAAACAGTTAATCAATATATTTAATGAAGCAAACTTTTTATTAAAACCATTTATACGATAATCAATTGTAAGATGTGATTGGAAAAATAAGCCCAAAAGACGAACAGAAAACAAGAGAATAATCCACAATAAATGATCAAATTTTATGGCATAAAAATTAGCAATTACAATAAAAAGACTACATAAAATAAGCTGATTAATAACACCATTTCTAAATAATTTTCGACTTAGGTCTTTACGTGTTTGTTCATTTTCTTCACCAGCACCAAATTTCATCAAAACCTGTAATGAACCTAATCCATTCCATGGCGTAACAAACCCAATGATAGATGCGATAAGTGTTATACGACCAAATTCATCTTGAGGAATCATTTTTACAATGAAAATGGTATTAATCAACATCACTAATTTTTCTACCACAAAAGATAAAAAAACGTAAAAACCATTGTTTTGTAAAAAGGATTGTATGAATTTGATTAAATCTTTCATTCTAAAACTTTCGTGTAGACATCATCAAATTGTTGAGCAATTTCTTCCTTAGAAAAATTATTCAAAACATAATTATTTAATTCCTTTGGTGTTGCAAATTCATAACCTTCTATCACCTCAACCATTGCTTTATAAAGTGCTGATTCATCATTTTTATTCACAATAAATCCAAAATTATTTGGCATAAATTCTTTAATTCCACCAACATCACTTGCGATAACAGGAATTCCCGAAGCAAAAGCTTCTATTTGTACACAAGGTTGATTTTCATAATTACTAAAAAGTACAAAACAATTCACATTTTTCATCTTTTGATTCACTTCAAAATGTTGTAATCGCCCAAAAGATTTTACAAAAGCAGACAAATTATTTTCTTCAACAAAATTATTAATCAAAGTTAAATCTCCATTTCCTCCAATCTGAAATTCAAAATTATAGCCATTATCAACTAACTTTTTAACAACATTCAACATTCCTAAAATATTTTTATGTTCATTTTCTAAATGCGAAAGATGTAAAAAAGTTATTCTTTTTATTTTACAATCTTCTTTTACCGAAAACAATTCTACATCCACAACATTTGGAATAATTTTTACAATTGTTATAGGATAAATTTTAAGTATTTTCTGTGCTAAATCATTTGAAACAGGCGTTAAAACATCTACCTTTCTAAGTATTTTTTTAATTAAAAACTTCTTGTAAAATGGAAATGAAATAAAACGTTCTGGAGAAAATCCTGTCCAATGCTCTGTTAAAACTATTGGTTTTTTGTATTTATTTTTCAAAAATAAAGCAACTAAACCTGCCGGATAAACAACATTGAGATGAATTATATCAAAATTATTAATCAAAGAAACTCCTTTCAGAAAAGCTATAAATTGTTTGATTAAATTAAACGGGCGAAAAAAAGATGGTTTAAAATAAACAATTATTTCTCTTACATTTTGGTTGATAGAATCATCTATTTCAAAATTAGATTTTAAATTTTCATCTTTTACTGCATGAACAAGCGTCACATTATTTAAAGTAGAGATAGAACGTAAATGGCGCTGAATAAAATCTCCATTATCTAAAAAAATTCTACTCGGATACCAAGATGCTAAAGCTAAAATATTTTTTCTCGAATTATTCACCTAACTTTTTATAACGTTTCAGTTCTTTCATTACAAAGTAAAGTTGAACCAAATAGCCCATTCCTGCAAAGAAAGAATATAGAGATAACGTCAAAAGTATGTTTTTATTTAGTCCGCCAATCACACAAGTAATCAATGTGACGAAAACCAAATAAATATTGAAGTATAGTGCGTAATGATTTTTCTTGATAACCACGACTATTTGCTGAATAGGATTCATTGCAGAACGACACAAAATCCAAAATGAAAGTATCCACGTCATAATATGCAGGCCTCGCCATTCTGGTCCAAGCATCCACTCGAGAATAAAAATTCCGATACAATTCATCAACAAAAGAAAAACAGCAATTGCTCCAACGTTGTACAGTACCACTTTTTTCGATAAATCATATAATTGATGCGAACGATGATCAATCATTGCAGCAGATTTCTGAAAGAAAACTTTCGACATCGAATTGGAAAGTAATGTCAAAGGAACAACCAAAATTTTAGCTGAATTTCCCACAAAAGCTACATCTTCTTTCATAAAATAAATCGCAATCATAATTGGTAACAAATTGTTCGCAATTGCATTCAACGATTCTGAGGGTAATGTATATTTTAGGATTTCTTTGTTCTTAGAAATTGTTCGTTTAGCCAACCCAAAATCAATCGAAGAAAATCGTCCTTTTGTAATTGAAAAATAGTATGCACAAGACAAAATAGTTCCGAAAATTGTTCCATAAATCAATCCTGTTTCTTTGTAGCCTATCCAATAAAAAATGAACTGGAAAAAGACCGAAAACAGTGCATTAATCACAAATCCAGTTGAAATACTTTTGAATAATTTATACTTCGTAAACAATGTATTTTGAACATTATTCCAAGCTGTAAATAATCCTGCAACACAACTTAAGAAAACAATAAATAAGGAGGTTTTGAATGTGAAAATTTTTTCTAAAATAGCATAACCCAAAAAGAATAAAATCGTTACAATACTACTCACTAATAATAGGGTTGTAAACAAATTTCGAATCGCTTTTGATGATTTCGAAATCACGAAAATATTCTCTAAACGAAACGTTGTCAAAATAGAAAGAATGGCCACAAAACTTAAAAAAGCATTATACGTTCCTGACGCTTCTGGACCATAAATTCGAGCCAAAATAATTCCGCCAATAAACATAATCACTTGCGCAATTGTGTTACCTGCCAACAAAGACAAAACACCTTTGGCATTCTTCGTTTTAAATTTTTCTAACTTCGCTTTCAATTGATATTTTCTTCATCAGCAAATCTACATAAAATCCTTAGCTTTGCATTTATGAACACAATAAAACACGTTTTTTTCGATCTTGATAACACACTTTGGGATTTCAGAAAAAATGCAAAACTCGCGCTAGATGAGCTTTACAAAAAGTATGATGTAGAAAATAGATATGGTTTTACATTCGAGGAATTTCATCCATTTTATCACGATAGCAACGAAGGTCTTTGGGCTTTGATTCGTGACAAAAAAATTACAAAAGAAGAATTACGTGCTCGTCGTTTCAAAGAAGCTTTTGATAATCTTGGGATTGATAATGATGCTCTAGCAAAGATTTTTGAAGAAGAATACATGGAAACGATTACCAATTACAATGAAGTGGTGGATGGAGCAATGGAATTGTTGGATTATTTGAAACCAAAATATCAATTACACATTATCACAAATGGATTTATCGAAGTTTCGAAACGTAAAATTGAAACATCAGAATTAAATGGTTATTTTGATACGGTAACTTATGCAGACGAAATCAAAATCTTGAAACCTGATCCTCGTATTTTTTCTTTGGCAATGGAAAAATCTGGTGCTAAAAAAGATGAATCAATTTACATTGGTGACGATTGGATTGCGGACGCTGTTGGCGCAAAAGCTTTCGGAATGTCGGCGATTTTCTTTGATCGATTAGATGATAATTTTTCGATGGATGATGTTCCAACGATTACACATTTAGATGAAGTAAGAAATTATTTATAAACTTAAGGTTCAGAAATTCTGAACCTTTTTTTATGTCCGAAAAAAATCTATTTTTGATAAAAATTACTCAACACTTATGAATTTAAGCAACCTAAAATTTCCGCTTGATATAAAGTTTCATATTGCAACTTTTTCGAATGATTTTTCTGTAACAGACGCTAATAATCAACCTGTATTTTATGTACGCGAAAAAATTCTTTCGTGGCGAGATGTGATTAAAATCTACCGTGATTCATCGAAAAAAGAAGAACTTTTTCAACTTCGTTCGAATAAAATCATCGATTTTCAACAAACTTTTACCATTACAGATGCGAACGGAAATGTTGTTGGTAAAGCAAAACGAAAAACTTTCAAATCCTTTTGGAAAGCGACTTTTCATATTTACGACGCAAATGATAATCATTTATTTACAATCAACGAACGTAGTGGTTTTACACGTATGATGGACGGAATGGTTGGAGAAATTCCCGTTGTAGGATTTTTCTCAGGTTATATTTTCAATCCAAAATATGTTTTAACTGATTTACAAGGAAGAGAAATGATGGAAGTATCAAAAGAACCTTCATTTTTTGGACGGAAATTTAAATTAAATCAATATCAATCATCCGAAAATGATACACTTTTTGTATTGAGTTTTATCTTGATGTTAATTACAGACAGAGATCGAGGATAATTTTATTTAAAAAAATATTTGCAGATTCAAAAATAGTCTGTATATTTGCAGTCCAAAATAAGAACAATAGTTTCTTATCAGGAATGGCCGAGTGGCGCAACTGAATAGCGCACTTGATTACGGCTCAAGAGGTTACAGGTTTGAATCCTGTCTCGGTCACAAAAGCAAAAGCTCATCAAGATTTGATGAGCTTTTTTTATTTTAATACACTTCTGTTTCTTGTGGAATTTCTTCTACTTTTTGAGATTTTTTTGTCATAAAGAATATACAATTCCCAAACCACGTGAACCAAAAAATATAAAATCCGAAATGGAACGTCTTTTTCAATAAACGATGCGAGGTTTCAGTAAAATCGTAATAGCAATAAATTAATCCAATAATTCCCATAAAAAGGAAAATGAGAGGCAATAACAAACGTTTAAAACGTTTCGTTGTTTTCTCATTCCAAATAGATAATACAATAAAAATAACGGCTTGTATAGCGAATAATAACAAGGCTGTTTTCCACCAAGATTTAAGAATTGTGTATTCGTTATAAATAATTGTGATTCCTATTTTCCCTATAAAAGACATCTTCGAAATTAATATACCCGAAAGCAATGAAGAAAATGCGAGGATCAAAACGTGAATAATTTTATTTTTCATTTTAATTAAAATATAAAAAAGCAACACCAAATATTAATCCAATTAGAATTAACATACCTACTACGGCATTATAACATTTATGCCAACCCGATTTATTTTGAGAAAATTCCTCAAAATTTAACTTCGGATTAAATAGTTTTAAAATAATATATCGAACTCTTATTCCAAAAATTTCTACTATAAGTTCACCAATCACAATAAAAATTATTTCAAAAATAGCTTGCATATAAATTATTTACAATCTAATATAAAACAAAAAAGCCTTGCAAATGCAAGGCTTTAAATATTTTGATGAATAATTCTATTATAAATTAATTGAAAAATCCATTAATTTTTTGAATGCTTTCAAACGTTCAGCTAAACCATCACGCGTTAAAGCTCCTAATGATTCTGTACCAAATTTTTCACATGTTACAGATGCTAATGCAGATCCGTAAACAATTGCACGTTTCATGTTATCGAAAGAATAGTCATTCGTTTTAGCTAAGTATCCAGAAAAACCTCCTGCGAATGTATCTCCTGCTCCTGTTGGATCAAATACATCTTCTAATGGTAAAGCTGGTGCAAAGAAAACTTGTTCTCCTTGGAATAATAAAGCTCCGTGTTCACCTTTTTTGATGATAACAGTTTTTGGTCCAAAAGTCATGATTTTTTTAGCCGCTTTCACTAAACTATATTCACCTGACATTTGACGCGCTTCTTCGTCATTAATAGAAATTACATCAACATCTTTGATCACATCCATCAACTCGTTCCAAGCACAATCCATCCAAAAGTTCATTGTATCTAAAACAACTAATCCTGGACGTTTTTCTAACTGCGTTAACACTCCTTTTTGTACCAATGGATGTAAGTTTCCTAACATCAAAACGTCTGGAGATTTACGATCTTGAGGAACAACTGGATTAAAAGTTTCTAAAACATTCAATTCTGTTGCTAACGTATCACGTGTGTTCAAATCGTTGTGATATTTACCTTCCCAAAAGAATGTTTTTCCTTCTTTTACGATTTCTAAACCATCTAAATTAATTCCTTTTGAAATTAATAAATCGATGTATTCTTGTGGAAAATCTCCACCAACAACTGAAACGATTGCAGTATCCACGCCCAATAAAGAAGACGCCATACCGATATATGTAGCGGCACCACCTAAGATTTTATCTGTTTTCCCGAAAGGAGATTCTAATTTATCAAAGGCAACTGTACCAACTGTTAATAAACTCATTTTATATTCTTAATTAAATAGTTTGCAAATATATAGAACTTTTAAGAAATAAGTGCATTCGCTAAATCAACAAAAGCAACTTCGGTTTGTTCTCCCGAAATCATATCTTTTACCGTCGCTTTTTGCTCTGCAATTTCTTTTTCTCCTAAAAGAATTACTTTCTTAATTCCTTTTTTATCAGCATATCCCATTTGCTTTTTCATTTTTGCATCATCAGGATAAACCTCTGTATTGATCCCACTTTGACGTAATTGTTTCACCAATTTCATTGCTTCAGTAGCTTCATTCGTTCCGAAATTAATGAACAATGCTTGAATATTTGTTGAATCTTCTAAAGCTGGGAATAAATTATTTTCTTCTAAAACTAAATACGTACGATCTAATCCGAAAGAAATTCCAACTCCAGAAATATCTTTTAATCCGAAAATTCCTGTCAAATCATCGTAGCGACCTCCACCACCAATAGATGAAGAGAATTCTCCAATTTTCGCTTTCACTTCGAAAATAGCTCCTGTATAATAATCTAAACCACGTGCTAATGTTAAGTTTAATACTAATTCAGCAGATTGTAAACCAATAATTGTTGTATTTTCAAAAACAAATTCTAATTCTTCAATTCCTTTTAATCCAGTTTCTGAAGATTTTAAAATTTCTTTTAATTGAGCAAATTGTGTTTTATAATCTCCATTCATTGAGAATAAAGGTGATAAAATTTCAATCGCAGAATCAGAAATTCCTTTTCCACGCATTTCTTCTTTCACCGCTTCTTCACCAATTTTATCCAACTTATCTAAAGCCACAGTAAAATCAATCAATTGAGCCGAAATATCTGCTACTTCTGCTAAACCTGATAAAATTTTGCGGTTATTGATATGAATTTCAACTGGCGTTTTTAATTCTGTAAAAACTGAATCATATAATTGTACAAAATCAACTTCTTGTAACAACGAATCCGAACCTACAACATCCGCATCACATTGAAAAAACTCACGGAAACGACCTTTTTGAGGACGATCAGCACGCCAAACTGGTTGAATTTGGTAGCGTTTGAAAGGAAATGTAATTTCATTCTGATGTTGTACCACATAACGTGCGAAAGGCACAGTTAAATCGTAGCGCAACGCTTTTTCAGAAATTTGAGCAATTACTTTTTGACTGTTTCTATCTGTTAACAATTGCTCATCAACTTTTGCTAAATAATCTCCAGAATTCAAAATCTTGAAAATTAATCTGTCTCCTTCTTCTCCATATTTACCTGTTAAAGTTGATAAATTTTCGAATGATGGAGTTTCGATTGGAGAAAATCCGAATAACACGAATTGTTTTTTAATCGTGTTGATAATATATTGACGACGATTCACTTCTAAAGGCGAGAAATCTCTTGTCCCTTTTGGAATCGATGGTTTTTGAATTGCCATTTTTCTAAATCTTTCTTTTAAAGATGCAAAAATACATCATTTTGATTTTTAACTCGACATTTTGTTTCAAAATCATTGTTTTAGGATTGAAAATCATTATAAAAAATCATAAATCAAACTTCGTCAATCGTAAATCTTAATTAATATCGTAATTTTGCTTTCATGTATTTGAAAGAACTTAAAGCGCGACAATTCAAGAATTTTGATGAAAATAATTTCGAATTTTCACCAAAAATTAATGCTTTTGTAGGACAAAATGGAAAAGGCAAAACCAATATTTTGGATGCTATTCACTATTTGGCTTTAAGTAAATCGTATCTGAATCATTCGGATGCGATGAATATTCAGTTTGATTGTGATTTTTTTACATTAGAAGGTACTTTTGATCGAAATGAATCTGCTGATGTGATTTTTTGCTTGGTTCGTTCTGGTCAGCCCAAACAATTAAAACGAAATTCTAAATCGTATGATCGTATTTCTGATCATATTGGTCAATATCCTTTAGTGATGATTTCACCTTATGACAGTGATTTAATCAAAGAAGGAAGTGAAGTTCGACGCAAATTTTTGGATAATATTATTTCGCAATCGAATAAGCAATATTTAGCTGATTTGATGCGATACAACAAGGTTTTAGTTCAACGAAATGCCTTGCTAAAATACTTTGCTGCAAATAATACATTTGATTCAACTTCTTTGGAAATTTATGATGAAGAATTGATTCATTTAGGAAAGAAAATACATGAAGTTCGAAAAGAATTTATTCAAACTTTTTTGGAAGCTTTCCTAAAATATTACAATGAAATTTCAGAAGGTCGAGAAAAAGTGAACATCGAATATGTTTCGCAATTAAATGATGCACCTTTTGAAACGGTTCTGAAAAAAGCTTTGTACAAAGATCGTTCGACGCAATATTCGACAGCCGGAATACATAAAGATGATTTATTGTTTACGATTACCAATTATCCAATCAAGAAATTTGGTTCGCAAGGTCAACAAAAATCGTATTTAATTGCATTGAAATTAGCCCAATTAGAAGTCATCAAATCTTCATTAAACATCACTCCTTTGTTATTATTGGACGATATTTTTGATAAATTGGACGAACACCGTGTGACACAATTGATTAAATTAGTAAACGAAGAACGATTCGGACAGATTTTTATCACTGATACACATCCCGAAAGAACGGAGCAAATCATTAAACAAATTAATTCTGAAAGTAAAGTTTTCCGTTTATGAAAAAGTACGAAAAAAGAAGTAATCAGCAAACGCTTGGTCAAGCTTTAGAGCATTTCATTAAACAAAGTGGAAAGGAAGAATTGATTTGGGAAGTGAAAGCAGAAGAGGCTTGGCAAACGGTGATGGGAAAGTTTTTCGAGAAATATACAGATCGAGTTGAAGTAAGGCAAAGGATTTTGTATGTAAAAATTAATTCTCCTGCAATGCGACAAGAATTATTGATGGGAAAATCGAAAATTCTAGCTAATATAAACGAGGAAATTAAAAAGGATTTCTTAATTGACGTAAAAATATTTTAAATGCCTTACATAGAACATTCGAGTTATCCGAAACCTAATTTCATTAATCGAAACGCACATCTTTCTACCATTATTCCAGCGAAATTCAAGAAATATCCTATTCCAAATTACACAAGAGAAAAAATGAAAACCGACGATGGTGATTTTCTTAATTTGGATTGGCGATTTCAAAATAATAAAGACAAATTAATCATCCTTTTTCATGGTTTAGAAGGTGATTCGAAACGAACATATCTTAATTCCTGTTCAGATTATTTTTACAACAAAGGATTTAATATTTTGGCTTGGAATCACAGAACTTGTGGAGGCGAAATGAATAAAACTTGCAGACTTTATCATCATGGTTCTATTGATGATGTACACAGAGTTATAGAAAAAGCGTTGAAAGAAAATTATCAAGAAATTTCTTTGATTGGCTATTCGATGGGTGGTGCTTTGGTTTTGAATTACCTTGGAAGTTATGAAGTTTCGAACAAGATAAAATCTGCTGTTGTTTTTTCTGCACCTATTTCTCTAAAATCTTGTGCCGATACATTGAAAATATTTCCAAATACTGTTTATTTTAAAAATTTTAAGCGAACACTAGTTCCAAAATTTAAAACGAAAGCAAAACAGTTTCCAGGTATTTTGAATGAAGAAATGATTGATAAAATCAAAACTTTTGATGAAGTAGACGAATATTTTACAGCAGCTTTACATGGTTATTCATCTAAAGAAGATTATTATCACAAAGCTTCTCCTACAACTGTTTTGGACAATATCAAAACACCGTGTTTGATTGTAAATGCAGCTAATGATCCTTTTTTAGGAAATGATTGTTATCCTATCAAACGTTTTAAAAATCATAAATTCTGCACTTTTGAAATGCCAAAATACGGTGGTCATTGCGGTTTCCCTTTAGAAAACAATAAACATTCTTGGGCTGAAATTAGAGCTTGGGAGTTTGTTAAATAACATAAAAAAACAAAAACCCCGAAGTCTACTTCGAGGTTTTTGTGAGATTATCAATTTTATTAATTACCCCAACCAGGATATTGTGTCATATTCGTATTAACATTAATCGAATAAGACGGGATTGGGAAAACAAATAATTTATCTCCAGCCGCTACAGTAGAAACAGCTCCTGCAGGAACATTAGAGATTTTGTTCATAGGTAAATTATTACGTTTTAAATCATAAAAACGTTGTCCTTCACCAGCAAACTCTTTTCTCTTCTCAGTTAAAACTGCTGTTAAGGCGTCCCCTGAATAAGTAGTTCCACCTCTCTCTAATGCAAATGTATTAAGTTCAGCTAGAGCAGTTGCTCCTTGACCTGATTTAGCCATTGCCTCCCACTTGATAAATTTAGCTTCAGTTAAACGTAAAATTTTGATATTACCAATATTATTAACTCCTCCAACAGTTTTTCTATACTTGTTTATAAAATAACCACTAGGAGTATCAAAAGTACGTGTATCTTTTACAAATAATGATTTACGAACATCTCCATCATTGTATAAATCATATAATGATTGTCTTGCTAAAATTGATCTTCTTGCATTCAAACCTGCTTCAGCACCTGTTCTATTTGTTGGATCTAAATAATCAAATAACACACCCATAGATGTATTAACACCTGGGTTATTTAAAGCTGTTAAACCTACTTCCCAAACTGTCTCAGGTTGATTTTCAAACTCACTCTCAGAAGCTCCTGTTGCACCATAAAAATAATTAACAACTTGACTATTTTTTAGTAAAGAAAACCTAGCAGGAGCGCTATTAATAGCTTCATTTGCCATAGATATTGCGTTTGCATAATCTCCTTTCCATAAATATGCTTTAGCTAATAATAATCTAGCAGATGTAGCTGATAAATATGCTTTACTTGCAGGTGTGTCATTAGAAGAATCAATCCCTTTTTTCAAATCTTCGATAATAGAATTGTATGTTTCTTCAACTGTAGATCGAGGTGATTTTAAGTTTGGATCAAAATTACCAGTATAGATAGCTATACCATATTCTTGGTTTTTTCCAGATGTAGGATTCTCTGCCCATCCCATTGCTAAATATAAGTGAGCCATTCCTCTTGCAGTATATGCTTGTGCTTTATATTTTTTAACTGCAGTAGTTTCTTCAATAGTAGCATTTAGCACAATATTAGCCTGAGCAACAACATCATACAACTCATTATAAGCAACTGTAAAATCTGAAGATGATGGTGTCCAAGATAAATTGCTCGTTGTTAAATAATAACCACTATTGTTTGTACTAACAAAAAAGTCATCAGATGCAACACTACCAACAACTGGGATTGTTGACGCAAAAGCATCAGCAGTTGACATTTGTTGATACATTCCTGTTAATACTTTTGCCATAGTTGTCTCATCAGTTATAGGATTCCCTCCATTTGGCATACCAATACCGTAATCAGGAAATTGGTTCAAATCATCTTCACTACATGATGTAAAACCTAAAGTTATAGTAAATAATGATAATACAAATATATTTTTTTTCATTTTTTTATAATTTTTTAGAAGTCAATAGATAATCCAATTGAATAACTTTTCATAATAGGAGAAGTATAATCGAACACTCCTTTTCCTTGCCAGCCATAAGAGTAAGCATTAGAATTAGATTCTGGATCAAATGTTAATGTATCATCAAAAACCCAAGTGATTAAATTCTGACCTCTTAAATAAATCGTTAAATTATCGATACCTGCATTTTTTAATTTATCTCCAAAACTATATGCCAACTTTAATTCTTTTAGGCGAATAAAATCACCATCTTTTAAATATCTTGAAGATGCAGCTCTTGAATTTGTTCCATTCCCCCATGTTTGAATAGGATTTGAAGCATCTGTATTTTCTGGAGTCCAAGAATCATATAATGCACTCGAATTTTGGTTATATGTAACAGAAGCACCATCAGATAAAGTGTAAGATTGCCAAGAGTCATAAACTTGATAGTCAAATGAACCTGCAAAAAATGCGCTTAATGTTATATTTTTCCAAGACATATCTGTTCTTAAACCTGCCATCCATTTTGGGAAAGGTGTTGTTCCTTGAAAGAATTGTTGTGCTTTAGTTCTGTCACTTGTAGTTGCTGTTTTTGTCTCATCTGTCCAGTACAATCCTGCTCCAGTTTCTTTATCAACACCTGCCCATCCGTAAGTATAGTATTCTCCAAACTCACGTCCTTCTTGTATAGCTTTCATACCTCCTGCTAAATATCTGGCATCTGGATCTAACATTTTACCTACTTCTGATTTATTATAAGAAGCATTTGCTGTTAATGACCATCTAAAGTCTCCTTTATTAAATGGACGAACTGTCAAAATTGCTTCAATACCTTTATTTTCAATTTCTCCAATATTAGCAAAACTTCTATTAACTGGAGATGGAGTATCATAAGAAATTTCAGAAGGAAAAATAGCATCAGTTGTTAACTTTCTATAAACATCAACAGAACCACTAATTAATCCATTACCAAATCCATATTCTAAACCAATATTTAATTGTTTTGTTGTTTCCCATTTTAAGTCAGGGTTTCCTACATTAGATACAATGAAACCTTTGTCTTCATCATATATACTAGATACTCCCATAAAAGAAACTCCATTATATACTGACCCCCATGAATCTGCATAAGGTATATTTCCTAATTCACCATAATTACCTCTAATAGTTAATACATCGATTGCAGATGAATTAATATCTTTTGCAAAATTATAAGACGCTCCTGCAGACCAAAACCATCCTCCTTTATTATTTTCTCCTAAAGTTGAATTATTATCATTACGAACTTGTCCTGAGACAGTTAATCTATTATTAAAGATATAATTTAATCTTGCAAAGTATGAATATTGAATCCATTTTCTGTCAAATGATTCAGCCTCCATAATTGTCCCTGCATTTGACATTTGAGGCTTGGGAATTAAGAAATCTGTTCCATGAGCAAAAGCATATTTCATTTTATGCTCTTGGTATTCCATACCAACATTAGCTTGAAAATCATGAACCTCATTAATTACTTTTCTATATCCTAATGTATTAACCCAGTTCCAATCAAAATATTTAGAATCTGTTTCGTAAAGACGTCCGTTCACAGAAACACCATCTCCATACCAAGGGTTATACCATTGTTCTTCTGCTAAAGTTTGGTATTGTGCACCAAAGTTCGTATCAAAAGTTAAATCTTTAGTAAAATTATATGTTCCGTAAACAGAAGTTAAAAATGTATTAATATTACCTTGTATATGACTATATTCCTGTACTGCTACAGGGTTATGACCTCCTGCACCACCAAGATTAACGTTATATGAACCATCTGCATTGTAAATAGGTGTAATTGGTCTTACTGTCCATTGTGTTAACCAAGGGTTAGAGAAAGCCCCACCATCCATATAAGTATTATTTTTTACTGTAGTAAAATTAACATTTGCACCTAACTTAAATTTTTCTGATGCTTTATGGTCAAATGCAAGACTTGTACTCAATCTATCAAACCCACTATAAAGAGTTAAAGGGTTATTTTCATAGTAGCTAAATCCTGCTCTAAATGAAGTGTTTTCTCCACCTCCTTGAGCTGAAAAATTATATGTTTTAACCGTAGATGTATTTCGCTGTACGGCATCTCTCCAATCCGTATCAGTTACTCCATCCCATCCAGTATAAGTTTTAAAGTACTCCTCTCCTGCCTCTCTTGAAGTAGCTAATCCAGAATTATATCTTAATAAACCTCCCCATTGAATAAATTCTTGAGCATTCATGAACTTATTTTCATTATAAGCTTCGTCTTGAACAGCAAAATCGGTAGAAATATTAAATTTAGTAGCCTGATTAAACTTACCACGTTTAGTAGTTACTACAATAACACCATTTGCCCCACGAGCACCATATAATGCAGTTGCTGAAGCATCTTTAAGTACGGTTACATTTTCAATTTGATTAGGATCAATTGAAGACAATGGATTAAATGACGTCATTAAACCAGCATTATCTGCTCCTTTTCCAACAACAACTCCATCAATTACATACAAAGGATTTGTTGTACCAACAAAGGATCCTGCTCCACGAATAGCAATAATATTAGCTGATCCTGGTTGCCCTCCTCCTGTAGAAAAGTTTAAACCAGCGACACGTCCATTTAATACCTCATCAACAGAAGCCACAGGAGTATTTTCAAAAGCTTCTTTTTTTACTGTTTCGTAAGATCCAATCTTTTGTGCAGGATCTAATTTAATACCTCCTAATATAGTAACTTCCCCTAAAGAAATATCTTTAGATTCAGTATCATATTTTAAAGCTCCTAAATTAGTAGAAGTTACTTTAAATTCTTTTCCATTGATAATAATTGTATCACCAACTTTAGCATCAATGTTAAAATTTCCGTTCTCGTCAGTATACGCAACTTTATCTGTACCTTTTACAGTAACCTCTACGTCTGACTCTGGAAAATTGTTAGCATCGTTAACTACACCCGTAACTTGAGCAAAAGCCATTGTTCCTAATCCTAGGAAAGCTAGTAAACCCAAAGATGTTAATCTTCTCCTCATAGTTTTAATTTTTATAACATTTTAGACAAAACTCTAACTTTTTTTTAAGATTTCCAAAAAGTTAAGTATTTTTTTTATTTATCAAGTATTTAATTTTTTTTTCATCATAAAGGTATATTATTAATAATAAAGCCTATATTTTCTATAAAAAGCCGAAAATAGATGCAATATTTATCAAATACAACTTAAATCTCATTAACCATATTAGAATATTGTTGGATACAAAAAGATAAAAAATATTAAAAATTAAACTTTAAGACAATAAAAATAGGCTACTGTAAAAACAGTAGCCTATCTAATAAAATGTTATTTATAATAA
>NZ_JAOCDJ010000079.1:0-2251 GCF_029840885.1 Empedobacter sp. GD03861 | reverse complement strand
AAATGATAATCAAAAAAATACAATCAAAGATTTATTAGAGGCTTTTATTCTAAAGAATAATTTGCAAAAGCAATTAGCGGTTTAATAGTTAAAAAAGTGAAATAATGACAACGCAAGAAATCTATATCGTAGAGCCTTCTACATCGGAAGAAGCGAAAGCATTGAAAGCTTTTGCAAAAGCTTTGAAAATGAAAATTACACGACAAAATACCGAAAACACCGATTCTACAGAAGATGTAAAAGCGAGTTTGAAACAGGCTGTAACAGAACTAAATCTGATAAAAGAGGGAAAACTAAAAGGAATTTCTGCCAAAGAATTATTGGATGAGTTATAATATTATTGCAACGCCGGAATTTCTGAAAGAAGCCAAAAAACCTGGAAAGAAATACCGTTCGTTGAAAGAGGATTTAGCTGTTTTAATTGAAGAATTACAACAAAATCCTACCTTAGGAACTGCTTTAGCCGATAATTGTTACAAAATACGTTTGGCAATAAAGTCGAAAGGTAAAGGTAAAAGCGGCGGAGCAAGAGTAATAACGCATCTTTTTATTGAAAATGAAACGATTTATCTACTTTCTCTTTACGATAAAAGCGAACAAGATTCTATCTCCGATAAAGAAATAAAGGATTTACTAAAACTGATAAAATAACAAAAGGCAAACCTTAGTTTGCCTTTTGCTTTATTATGAATTATTTGTAATTAATATGTTGTATAATAACAACACTTCTGATACACTACCCTAATTATTATTCTTTTCGATTTATTTCTTCGGATAATCGTTTAATCAAATAACCTGCAAGTTTTCCATTTATAGGTAAAGGTAGGGTTAGTGATGCTAACTGATATTCTCCATATTTTTCATTATTAATATCTTTTAATACAAAATACGATGGTACTCCTCTTACAAATTCTGCATTTGGAACTTTAGTTATTAAATTTGTATGATATTTTTTTAAATCAAATATAGGTTCTGCTTCAGATAATAATTTATTAGATTTCTTTTTATCTTTTCGTTGTTTTCTAGTCTGTTTAATATTATTTATGAAGCGAACTTCATTTACAGAGTCTAAATCATCTAAAGCTATATAATATTCTTTATAAAAATCTTTTTTCTCTGTTTCAATAATAAGATAAAAATATTTATCTTCTAGAGAGTATAAAATAATTTTATGATTCTCATTATTAAACAATTTGAAAACTTTTTCTGCATTATTTCTACTTTTTGATATAGAACTAAATTCATCATTAATTTGAGCTATACAAATTGAAGAAAGAAAAAGTAAAAAATATAATATTTTCATTTTATAAACTATTTAGTAAGAGGTATTTTTTTAGGGTCTTTTATATGTCCTTCAGAATAACCTCCATGATCTTTCCCATCTCTTTGAGGCATACCTAATAATCGTCTTATTAGATTATCTGCTCGTATAGCATTTGAATTATTATCTGCAGGAGTAAGTTTTCTAGCAGATGGGATACCATGTCCAAATAATTCATGTCCAGAAGTAGAACTTCTTTCATTACCAGATACATTTGAATTTATAAAAGAATGAGAACCATTTTTGGTTGGAACATTAAAACCTTCTTTACCTAACCCTGTTACTAGACTTGTACTTAATTTATCATCTATTACCATTGCATCTCCAACTCCAGACTGAATACTATTCATATGCTCTTTAAATGCTGCAGCACCTTCTGTAGATGTAAACTCTCCGCTCATATATTCAATAGTATGTATTTCTTTTGAATTAATTGTATTTGTTACTATATCAACATAAGCCTTCTCATCTTCATTCATATCAACTCCTGATAAAGCAGAAGCTAAATCTTTTGAGTTTATGGATTTAAATTCCTTTCCTTTAACATCAATAAGTCCTCTTAGTTTACTGAATTTATCATCTTTTAAAACATTATGAATATCTTCTTTCATTTTCCCTACATCTTCTTTGGTTTGACCTCTAATAATATCTTCTGCAATCATTCCATCAGGGTCTATAAATCTTAGGGGATTATTGAGAGCGTAAGTATAAGGTGAATATCTTCTGCTAAGTTCAGCAGCAGGGTCGATATTGAACCATCTCCCTATTGCAGGGTCGTAGTTACGTGCGCCGTAGTCGTATAAGTTGATGTCTAAGTCAGTTTGCAGTTCTTTGCCGTTGTATTTGTATTCCTACATCCCTATACACTTCAAATTTCCAACACTTCTTCAGTTTTTAATGAACGCTTCATTATCACTCAAATATAATAAA
>NZ_JAOCDJ010000078.1:0-2327 GCF_029840885.1 Empedobacter sp. GD03861 | reverse complement strand
ACTATTTTGTGTTTTTTATAGTTTTTACTACTTCGCATTTTAAATAAGCACAAAAAAAGCAGTAATCATATAAAATACTGCTTGTGTAGTCTAAAACAAACTTAGATAACTCCATAAGAATTAAAAGCTAACTTCGGTGAGCCTGTCCTGAGTTTATCGAAGGGTTCAACAGGCTTTACTTCACTACTTTTATTTGTTATTTGTGTTCAATGATTTCAATACATCTCATGCCCTCCGGGCAAGACGAAAGCTTAGTTATTGTGTGTAGTATTTTATAAATTCTTTGCAATGTTTATTTTATTTTCTATTGCATCGAAATATTCAACATAATTTGCTAAATCTGCATCAATCCAACTCAAAAGTTCATATATTTCATCTTTTATATCTTCAGCATATGTAAAATCAATTAAATTACCACGAAAGCAAATTGGTTCATTATGATAAACCCTATTTCTAAATTCCCTTATTCTATTTAATTTTTGATTTAAGATACTTCTATTAATGCCAGTTGGCTTATGTTTAAAGCAATGGATAACTACACCTCCGATTAAACGATAGTGATGAGTATCAAATAAACTCGTCCAAAAACCAAAAGATTGTTCAGCAACTATTTTACCAGCTGTAATTAATCCTCCTTTACGTTTAATACTTTTCTCTGCGTTAATAATTGAATTTTTAAGAAAAAATCTTGATGCTGTTAATGAATTATGATTCATAAAACCATTCTTCTCTGTTATAATCCAATTAGGATTTGCAAAATGAGAAGATACCTGATAATTACAAGTATTTCTTAAGAATATTTCAAATAAGTTTAAAATTGGATAAAATGATTGAGCAACTCTTAGATTAGCACGATACAATTTTTGAGCTTTTGTTTTTGAATTACCTGAAGCAATAAGAAATCTATTTAGTCTTGGTTGCGATAAATAGTACTCGAGTTTATTATATTCCATTAAAATTTTCTAAATAGTACTGCATTTACAAATATAATACATATCTTTGTAACGTAATGCTTAATAAAGCCTCTTTTCCTTTTAATGGAAAACGTAATTAAGTGAAAGAAAATATTAAAGCTCTTCGAATTTCGGAGAGCTTTTTTTGTAATATTACGCACAACGTTTCGGGGCTTAATGTCAGTGGCGGAAATTGAAGCGAAAAGTTCAATTCAGACCGAAACGTAGCCAAAGCTGTTCCATTATTTGTAAACTCACAAAAAATACGAATATGGACAGCTTTTGGCGGATAAAATAAGCGAGAAGTTCAATTTTGCAATTAACCTCGAATTTTGCCAAGCCGATGTGCTTATTGCACAACTCTAGAATAGGCTAATTTTTCTTATTTTTAGTATGCAAGGACGAAAAGAATTACCACAACTATTTTTATAATTCTGTAAAAAAAACAGAAATAAAAACCTCCTTAAAATCACTTCTAAAGAGATTGTAATTTATACTATTTTGTGTTTTTGTGCTTAAAATTGGAGTTGTGCAACAGTTACCTATGTTAGTCGTGGTTTTTCTTTCTTTTATTTATACTTTTCTTCATAAAGTCAATTATTGAATAAATAATTTTTGTTGATAATTTGTTAAATTCAGTAGAGAGTTTTTTTAATTCAATTGCCAAATTATAAATTTCTTCACTTTCAATTTCATTTATGAATTTGTGAAGTTCCAATGCATCAGTATTTTTATGAGCAATTGTATTATTCCTCACGATTCTTAAGTATTGCTCATTTTCGTTTTTATATTTAGCGAATTTTTTAGAAATTTCTCTAACTGGAATTACAAACTTTTCTTGTTTAAGATCTCTTAGCTGCTTACTTAAATCTCTTCCAATTAATGGATTAATATCATCAAGAAATTCTATTATTGTTAATGCAAGAATTCTTGCAAATAGTTTTTTTTCATAATCTCTTTTTGATAGAATAAATTTTTCAGTTAAAATTGAAACGTCCATATCGAAAATTGAAATGTAAATTGAGGAATTGTATAAACTATTGAAAAAATCTGTTTGATAACTTTTGTTTTGAAGAAGTAGTGTTTTAATATTTTGAATATCTTCTTCTGCAATTTTGATATTTTCATCAATAGCTTCGGTAAGATTTTTTCTTAATTCAGCAAGCTCATCCTCTTCACTTTTAATGATTTCTCGTTTCTTAAATAATTTGAGCATTGCGTTTTTTTTCTTAAAATTAAACTCAAATATACAAACAAAACTATATTGTATACTTTATTGTGTAAAACAAAAAACCTCACTAAAACGGTTGCTGAGCTTGCCGAAGTATTAAAAGAGGTTATTATTTATACTATTTGTGTTTTTGTACCTAAAAT
>NZ_JAOCDJ010000077.1:0-2361 GCF_029840885.1 Empedobacter sp. GD03861 | reverse complement strand
ATATGTCTCATTTGTTTTGAAAACTTACAATCAGAAAAATTAAAGTTTAAACAACTTAAGTATTTAGAATTCTTCTAAAAAAAACTTTTTTTAAAAATATCCTTTTTAATATAAGTTATATTATATAGATTTAATTTAACTAATTTATAATATGATTTTATTTAAAAGAAAATCGATTTTTTTTATTATTATACTTTTAAATTCAAGTACAGTTTTTTCTCAGAATGATAGTACAATTATTCTTAATAAAGTATCTGATACCTTAAAAACTGAAAATTTAAAAGAAATAGTAATAAGTGGTAAAAAAAAGTTAATTGAACGAAAAATAGATAGAACTATATATAATGTAGAAAATTCAATCTCTACAATTGGAGGGGATGCTTTGGATGCACTTAAAATGACTCCACGAATAAATGTGAAAAATGATCAAATTTCTATGATTGGAAAAAGTGGAATGTCTGTAATGGTTGATGACAAGTTAATTCAAGTATCAGGAGATGATTTGATTAATTTATTAAAGAGTATTCCTTCAGACAATATAAAAAGTATTGAAGTCATTACCACACCGCCTGCAAAATATGATGCAGAGGGTAATAGTGGAATTGTAAATATAAAACTAAAAAAAACTAGAATCAACCAATGGAATTCTTCATTGAGAAGCTCATATACTCAAAGCACTTATCCAAAGGGAGCTTTTGGGGGAAGCTTTGAGTATCAAAAAAATAAACTTTCATTGTATAGTGATATAAATTATATAAATGGATCCAATGCACCTATAGAAAACACTAAAACCTATTACTCTGATGGTCTTTGGAATGAAGGAAGTACAAGAAGAGACTATCAAAAATCTCTAAATACAAGATTAGGATTTGATTATAAAATGAATGATAATTGGAGTGTAGGTATTCAATATCTTGGAAACTTAAATAAACCTAGTGTTCAAGAAAATATATTGACTACTATTTATAATCCCGATAATTCGAGTGTTAATTCATATTTGAAAACCCTTTCGTATACTCAAAAAAAAAATAATAACCATTCCATAAATCTTAATTCTATTATTGAAATGGATACCATTGGAAAAAAAATGATTGTAAATTTTGATTATTTTAATTATAAAAATACTGAAAATAGAAATTTTAATACGATAGATCTATCCTCTGCAAACAATATTAGTTTACAGAATATTGAAAATTATTCAACAAAAATAGACTTTGAGCATCCATTAAAATGGATTATTTTGACTTATGGAGCAAAAGTTTCTTTTACAAAAACTAATAGTGATGCGAATTATTTTGATACCACAACAGGATCTCCAATTTTTGATTATTCACAAAGTAATGTTTTTGAATATAAGGAAAATACACAATCTTTTTATATTTCAGGAAATAAAAAATTATCAAATAAATGGGAATCTCAATTAGGCTTTAGATTAGAAAATACACAAACACAAGGCTATTCTAAAACACAAGAGCAAAAAAACAGAAATGATTATACTAAGCTTTTTCCTACTTTTTATATCTCTTATACTCCTAATGAAAAAAATTCGTTATCTATTAATTATAACAAAAGGATAAATAGACCCTCTTATGATAAACTTAACCCTTTTAGATGGTATAGTAATCCTTACTCTTATGTAGAAGGAAATCCTTTTTTACAACCCTCATTTACTGACAATGTAGAATTTAATTACATTCACAATGACAATTGGTCAAATTCAGTATATTTTTCTCATACTAAAAATGGTTTTGAACAAATAACAATTTTGGATGAAACTACTAAAAATCAACAAACAACTTCTAAAAACTATTTTAATACCAATATCATTGGATTTTCTGAATCTTATACTTTAAAAAAACTAAAATGGTTATCTACTACATTTTCATTAGATTGGAACTATAGCTGGTCTAAATCTTTAATTTATATTACCAATCAAAACCTAAAAGGATCTAATACTTATTTTTCTATAAACAATGATTTTGTCTTGAATAAAAATAAAACATTATTATTTAATATCTCTTATTGGTATAACTTCAAAGGAGTCTCCGATCTAGATAAAAATAATGCTTACAGCCAATTATCTGCATCAATAAAGTATTTAACATTGGACAAAAAGCTCCAAATAAGTCTCAATATGATTGATATTTTAAAAACAAATAAACCTATCTATACAAGTTATACCAATAATATTAAAATTGATTATGATAACTATTATGATCGTAGATTATTTAGACTTTCGTTAACATATAAATTTGGTAATAAAAACATCAATATAATGAAAAAAGAATTTGGAAATGAAGAAGAAAAAGAAAGAGTTAATAAATAATATTTTACAATATTGAAAACTAAAGATAAGTATTG
>NZ_JAOCDJ010000076.1:0-2773 GCF_029840885.1 Empedobacter sp. GD03861 | reverse complement strand
AACGGCTAAGTTGAAAGTTTGTACATTTTAATCCGCAAAAGCCAATTTTATTGGCTTTTTTCATAAATTAGCAAATAGAAATTGGCTTTTGCTACGTTCCGTCTAAATCGAAACTTCTCGCTTCGATTTTCCGCCACTTCGCAAAGCCCCGAACCGTTAGCGGAAAGTGACAATAACCACCAACTACTAAAAAGTGAATAAGTAAATTACTATATTTGCGATAGTTTCAAATATACTATAAATGAAAGTTACAATAAAAAAATTAGGCAAAATTGAAAGTTGTGAATTACAACTTAATGATTTAACTATACTAGTTGGAGATAACAATTCAGGTAAAACGTATGTAACTTATAGTACTTATGGCGCTCTAAAGTATTGGCGTGACTTTATTAATTACACTAGTTTTAAAGAACTCTCTCAAGAAATTATTTTAAATGGTCAAATTAATCTTGATAAAAATCAAATTGTTGAATTATCAGAGATTGCACTAAAAAAAGAAAGTGACAAATTCAAACGTCGCATCAAAGAATTATTTAACGATAAAGAGAAAATTTTCGATGAAGCTAGTTTAAAAATTAAAGTTGAACAACCTCTTACTTTTAAAGATAAAGAAAATAAAATCAGAGTTGGTGACAATACAATATTTGAAGGAAGTATCAAAGACAACACTTTATCTATTATTTATAAAACTCTAAATAAAAACGATTTAGATAAAAATTTAGTCAGAGAAATAATTGGAGACTTATTTTGTTTTATGGTTTTTGATGATGTTATTCCAGATCCAACAATCATTACTGCAGAACGTTTAGGTATTTCTCTATTCTATAAAGAACTAGATGAAAGAAGAAATTCAATGATTGAAAGCCTCCAAAATCTAGAAAATAAAGATGATAATATTCATCCTTTTGAATTGATTATGAATATGAGTGCATATTACGCAACACCTATTCGTGACCACATTGCATTTACGAGAAATATTGATAATATAAAAAAGAATTCTTCTAATGTTGATATTTCGTATCCTTTAGAAATTATTAAAGAAATCTTAGGAGCTGAATTTAAAAAAGAAAATAAACAAGATATTAGATTTTATACCAGAAATAAACGAAATAATAAATTTGATATACCATTGTATTTAGCATCTTCATCTGCAAGATGCATTGTTGATATTTTCTTTTATTTAAAGCATATTGCCAAGGTTGGTGATTTACTAATAATAGATGAGCCAGAAAGTCATTTCACTTTAAAAAATCAAAGATTAATGGCTAAACTAATTGCATCAATTGTAAATCTTGGTATTAAAGTATTTATTACAACTCACAGTGATTTTTTAATTAAAGAATTAAACAATCTTATACTTTTAAAAAATGATTTTGAAGAAAAGGCAGATTGGTTAGTAAAAAATAAAAAAAGATATACTGAAAAAGATAATTTAGATTTTAATTCAATATCAGTATATCAAGGAATAAATGGATCATTGAACTCATTAAAAATTTCAAATACTGGAATAGAAATTCCATTTTTTGATGAGGAAATCAATAATCTTTTCACAATTTCATCTGATTTAGACTATTTTATATCATAATGGAAAGTATTTTTTGTGATTTACAGGTTATCAAGTCATACGATGAGATAAGAAAGGAAGTCAAATTGGTCGAAGAAACAACAGGTCAATCAATTATTGTTGGAGGATTACCTGAAGATAGTCTTATTTTAAAATTAGATGTTGACCAAGCTGGCTACAAAAAAAAATCATCGTACTTGAGAAGTGGTGTCGAATTTATTCATAAAGGTTGTGATTATTGTGTTATAATTCCATCAATTAATAAAATTGTATTATTTGAACTTAAATCTAATCAACCTAAAGGATATGCAGATCAATTTGTTGCCTCTGAAATTTTTTTGAATTATTGTAATGCGCTATGGAAAAAATATAATAATTGTATACAAGAATTTGATTTTGTACGTGTTTTACTTTCTCCAAAATTTAATGGACAACTAACAAGTACAAAAGATGTTATTAAATTTACTAAACCAGATAGGACTAAAGAAGAAATTCTTATTTTATCACCTGGTTTCCCTCCTAGAATTAGAATTGAAAAATTTCTTAACTAATAAAATATCACCTTCCGCTAACATCGGTAACTGTTGCACAACTCCAATTTACAGTAAAAAACAGAATATATGACCTCGTTTAAGCCTTTTTAAGCGAGGTTTATTTTTAGAAAAATATATTAATGTAAAATTAGGCTTGCTTAAAAACTCTCTTTTTAAGGAGTGAAGGAGTGATTTTGTAGAAGCGTAGTTCTTCCCTTGTTTTAAATAAATAACTTGGGCTAAAACACTTGATTTTTTGACTGTAAAGCGTAGATATTTCTTCAAGTTGTAAGATAAACTTGACATTAGTACATGTTTATTGGCTTTAGACATTCCTCTGCTATTGATTCGTTTTAGGTTAAAGAAGTTAATCAACGTTCCTAAAACTGGTTCTACTGTAGAACTTCGACGTTTAACTAACCTGCGGTGATACGCTTTATTTTGGGTGAGTTTTTCATGCATTTTATCGTACAAAGGCTTGTGAATGCTATCTTCCAACTTTTTAAACTTGGTTACTTTTCCACAACAACTTTCTCGTAAAGGACATTGTCCACAATCTTTTTGCGAACTTCTATAGCTTTTCTTTTCGTAGCCTTTGCTGTCTGTTAAAGTTCGTTTGAAAGGCAGAAAAGCTTTATTTCCTCCTTTTTGAATACATTCGTTGTGGATACGTCAC
>NZ_JAOCDJ010000075.1:0-2985 GCF_029840885.1 Empedobacter sp. GD03861 | reverse complement strand
TATAAATAAGTTTGATTTACACACTTTGCGTTTTACGTTAGCTTCTGAATATTCCAACGAAAAAAACTATAACGTCACTTTACGTAGTGAGGGGTATCCAAGTGGAGATAAAAGTGTTCAATCTTTGGCCAATAGAATTTTGAATTCTTCTTTAACAAATAGATGGGAAGAAGCGAGATTTGGTTATTTAGGAGCTGTTTCTTATGATTACAACAGAAAGTTTTTTTTAGATTTTTATTTTAGAAGAGATGGGTCTTCATTAGCAGGACTAGAAAAACAATATGGAAATTTTTGGGGAGCTTCGGTAACATGGGATGTTGCAAGAGAAGATTTTTTGAAAGGTAATCAATATTTAACGGGTCTTAAGTTAAAAGCATCCTATGGAGAAGTCGGAGATGATTCATCTATTGCAAGGTACATCAATCAGGCGTATGTTAATCTGAAAGGAAATTATGGCGGAAATACAACTGCAATTCCTCCGAGATATGCAATTGATCCTAAGATGACATGGGAAACCAATCGAAAATTAAATGTAGGAGCCGAGTTTGATTTTTTCAAACACATTGTCACAGGGTCTTTCGCGTATTTTAATGACAACAGAAAGAATTTTATTTTCAGAACGTTGTTACCAATAGAATCAGGAGATTTAAGTAAAACCGTTAATGCAGGAGAAATAACATCCAAAGGAATAGAATTGGATCTTAATATTGCAGCAATTTCTCAAAAGAATTTTAAATTATCATTTTATGGAAATTTAACTTCGGTAAATTATAAAATCAATGAATTAAATGGAAAAGATGAATTATTAATTGGCACAGGTGATGAGATTTCACCAAGCATGATTCATGTAAAAGGACAATCGCCTTATCAGTTTCGTTTGGTCCGCTATGTAGGTATTAACCCTGAGAATGGAAAAAACTTGTATTTAGATAAAGATGGCCATATCACAGAAGAGTATAGAGCTGAAGATGCCGTAGCAACAGGAAAGACTCCTCTTCCAAAATTGTATGGAGGATTTGGATTAAATACTCACTTTTACGGTTTTGATATCAGTGCAGATTTTACGTATAGTTTAGGCGCGTATATGTACAATTATACATATAGAGATTTAACAAATGCTCCTATGAATTTTAATCAGGTAGTGGAAGCAAACGATTTTTGGAGAAATCCAGGAGATCATGCAAAGTTTGGTCGACCAACTACTCTAGGCGAACAAGAATCAACAAAATATCTTGAGAAATCGAATTATGTAATGTTCAGAAATCTTTCTATTGGTTACACATTCACGGAGTTGTTGAAAAATACGTTTATTAAAAATCTGAGGCTTTATGCACAAGTACAGAATTTAGCATTGTGGACAAAATATCATGGAGATCCGGTTTCAGCTACAGGTTCTCAGAGTATGATGAGTGTCGGTGATGCGGGATATGTTTCGGGCTCATATTCGTTATTTACATATCCTCAAGTTCGTACTTACTCACTTGGTTTTAACATTACATTTTAAGAAATTATGAAAAAAAATATAATTCTACTTACAGTTTTAGGACTGTTGACACTATTTAATTCTTGTTCAGATGATGACATAAAAAAAGAATCACCAAACGATGTATTGGTTGATGGTTTTTATAAGACAGAAGAAGATTTTACAAAAGCAATTTATGGATTGTACCAAGATTTTAAACAAATCGGGTTTTATGGAGGAAGTGGCTATTCCAGAGATTTAGTGGTTGTTGGAGATATCTTGTCAGATAATTTATTGTCCAATTATGGAGGTAGAGGATCTAATCGCGCTGCAAATAACTGGACATATGATTCTAGTCAAACACCTACAGATATTTATGTAGCCGCGTATCGAATGATCTCAGATGCCAACTTTATCCTTTCTAAAATTAATAATTTAAAAGAAGGAGAATTCAAAAATAGAATAAAAGCAGAAGCGATATTGATTCGGGCAATTGCACATTTTGAAATCGCCAGACATTATGCTGAAATTCCAACTCAAAGTGCAACATCAGCTTCTTCGATAGGGATTCCTTACCTAACAACTTATAACCCTGAATTTCAGTCAAGTCGTACAAAAACAATAAAAGAAGTTTATGATAATATTACTCAAGATATAGAAAGTGTTATCAATTATTTACCAGGTAATTATCAGGATATTAATCGTTTGAATCAATATTCAGCAAGTGCTTTCTTAAGTCGTGTTTATTTGTATAATGGTAACTATGATAAAGTTATTAAGTATGGACAAAAAGTTGTAAATGAAATTCAGCCAACTTCTAAAAATGAAATTGCGAGTTTCTGGTCGTCAAAAACAAGCCAAGGAAGTTTATTTGAAATTCCTTATTTACAAGCCAATGATCCGTCAATAGGCTCTAATTTTGGTTATGGAACCAATGCAAATAATATGGTGATGGAATTCTCTGCTGATAAAGCTTTGTATGATTTGTATAATGGATCAACAGAACCGGAACGAAAAAATACATATTTTAAGATTTATAATTTAGCGGGAGATGCGAATAATGCAAATATTGTTATCAATAAATATTATCCGGGTCAAATTAAAAATTATATCAATCATGCAAGGTATTTGAGAGTAGAGGAAGTTATTTTTAATTTGGCAGAAGCTTATTATTTGAAAGGTGATTTAGTACAGTCTCTTCAAACATTAAACATAGAAAGAGCACAGCGATATTCTAATTTTAAAGGAGAGGAAAAAGGAGAAGAATTATTTGAAGCAATTATTACAGAAAGAAGAAAGGAGTTAGCCTTTGAGAATGGAGATCGATGGTTTACTTTAAAAAGACTTTTAGGAGTAAAAAACATTCCATTAAAATATAGTAAAGGAATCAAACGTTCTGGAAATGGCTATAGAGCAGATGGAAGTGGAACGGCACCTGTCCAATTAGAATTGAAAGAATCAGATTATAGATGGCAATTACCAATTCCGAAAGAAGCGATAAATAGAAATGAAAACTTAACTCA
>NZ_JAOCDJ010000074.1:0-3002 GCF_029840885.1 Empedobacter sp. GD03861 | reverse complement strand
TTAATTTAATATTTTATAAGATATAATTTTGGTATAAATATAAAGTTTAAGTTAAAAATGTAACTTTATAGCAATAGTTCTTAAAGTTATCCCGAGATTGTATCCGATAGCAGATTCTAACTCTGTTATCTAAAATATATATGACAAATCACTTTATAGGAATAGGAAAATATATTCCAACCGAAACAATTTCAAATCAATTTTTTGAAGAACATCAATTTTATAATGAACAAGGAGAAATTTTAGACCAAAATAATGCTACAATTTCGCATAAATTAAAACAAATAACAGGAATAGAAGAACGTCGATATGCCAGAAAAGATCAAGTAACATCAGACTTAGGTTATATGGCTGCGGCTGCGGCTATCACAAATGCAAATATCGATGCCGAAACTATTGATTATATTATATTCGCTCATAATTTTGGAGATGTAAAACACGATACGATTCAGTCTGATATGGTGCCAAGTCTTGCTGCAAGAGTAAAAAATTTATTGAAAATTCAGAATCCTTATTGTGTTGCTTACGATGTTATTTTTGGTTGTCCTGGCTGGGTAGAAGGTGTTATACAAGCTAATGCATTTATAAAAGCTGGATTAGCAAAAAGATGTTTGGTAATTGGTGCTGAAACACTTTCGAGAGTAGTAGATGAACACGACCGAGATACAATGATATATGCAGATGGCGCTGGTGCAGCAATATTAGAAGCTTCTACAAACAATAAAGGAATACAAGCCCATTTATCTGCCTCTTATGCAAACGAAGAAAAAGATTATCTGTTTTTTGGAAAATCATATAATTCAGAAAAATGTCCGAATACCAAATACATCAAAATGTATGGTCGAAAAATATATGAGTTTGCTTTATCCAAAGTACCGTTAGCAATGAAAAAATGTGTTGATGATAGCACGTATAACATTGACGATATCAGTAAAATAGTGATTCATCAAGCCAACGAAAAAATGGACGAAGCAATTGTAAAACGCTTTTATAGTTTATATGATCAAGATGTGCCAATAAATATTATGCCAATGAATATTCATAAACTTGGCAATAGTAGTGTGGCAACAATTCCAATTCTTTTAAAAATGATTATGGATAATGATTTGGAAAATCACCAGATAAATGAAGGAGATGTGGTATTATTTGCATCTGTTGGCGCTGGTATGAATATCAACACATTTATTTATCAATTTTAACGATATCAATCATAATAAGATCAAAGTTCTAATCACAATTAGGTTAGAACTTTTTTGTCATATCGAATTCTCTAGGAATTAATACCATTTAATTCATTAAAACTTATTACCTTTGCAACGTACTTAAGAAGATATTTTGTCTTAATAGTTTACAATTGTATTCTTTATTTTACTTTTTTTAATTCACTAATTGACCTAGTCAATATAATTTTAACTTCTGTTTTCTAAAACGTATACTTGTAAGTTTTACTACATTATAATATAAATGTTGTTGGATAATTAATTCATGTTTTCTTAGGTTTTATCAGTATTAATAATAAAAAATCTATACAAACATTTATGGCAGATTCTACATCTAAAAAAGAAAATAGCAAAAAGAAAGCTTTAAAAAAATTAGAGAAATTAAACAAAAGAGAGAACAGAAAAGAGAATAACAACAAAGGAAAATCATTAGAAGATATGATTGTCTATGTTGATGTACTTGGTAATTTTACAGATGTACCACCTCATTTACAAGACAAAGAAGCCGATTTGCTGAATAATAAAAGATTAGAATCTGATAACAGAGATGTTTTTATAGAAGGTATGGTTGATATCTACAACGATTCAAAAGGTTTTGGTTTTATTAAAGTAGCAACTTCTAACGATAAAATCTTCTTCCACTTCAAAGAATCTAAAGAATTACTTAAAGTAGGAGATCAAGTGCAGTTCAAAAAAGAAATGTCTGAAAAAGGATTCAGAGCAATTCAAATATCAAAAAAATAAATTAATTAAATATACAACTATGCAAGAAGGAACAGTAAAATTCTTCAACGAATCAAAAGGTTTTGGTTTTATCTCTAACGCAAACGGAGGTGAAGATGTTTTTGTACATGTTTCTGGATTAATTGACAAAGTAAATGAAAATGATCAAGTTACTTTTGATATTGAAAAAGGAAAAAAAGGTCTTATGGCTGTCAATGTAAAAATAAAATAAAAAGAATCCGTCTCACAACTTGAGGCGGATTTTTTTTGGTTATAATTGTTATTTTTTGTATATTTATATCTGATAATCAGATATTTGTCTATGAATTTTAAGCATTACAATCAAAATCAGTTGGTTTTGTTTCCTTATAGTTTTGAGGATTTGATTCCCGAAAATCATCCTGTTCGGATCGTTAATGATATTTTGGAGAAGGTAAACATTGACCCGCTCCTGAAAGCTTACAGCAAAGAAGGAAATCCCAGTTATCATCCCGTGATGATGCTCAAGGTGATGGTTTTTGCGTATATGAACAATATTTATTCATCGCGGAAAATCGAAAAAGCGCTTCGTGAAAACATCAACTTCATGTGGCTCTCCAACATGAGCATCGTGGATCACAATACCGTGAACCGTTTTCGTACCCATAAACTTGAAGCCGCCTTCAAAAATATTTTCTCACAGGTGGTTTTGCTTTTGGCAGAAGAAGGTTTGGTGAGCCTGAAACAGGTGTTTGTAGACGGAACCAAAATTGAAGCACAGGCGGGTCGCTACACTTTTGTCTGGGCAAATGCCATCAAAACCAACAAAGAAAAAATGCTTCGTCAGCTGGAAGAGCTCTGGAAATACGCTCAAAGTGTGGCAAAGGAAGAAGATAAAGACCCTGAACCGCCGGAGTTCAAAGAGATCAGCAAAGAAAAAATCCGGCAAACGGCAGAAAATATCAATGCCAAATTAAAAGGCAGCGGGGGTAAAACCGATTCCGACAAAAAAGCCAAAGCCAAACTGAATTACATTAAAAAAAATTTTGAGAAAAACCTCGATAAATACGAAGCTCAGGA
>NZ_JAOCDJ010000073.1:0-3164 GCF_029840885.1 Empedobacter sp. GD03861 | reverse complement strand
ATTTGTTAATGTTTTACAAAATTATATTGTGTACAATATAATTTTGTAACTTTGTTATGTAATTTAATATTGATCAACTATGAAAGATACGCTAGAACTAGATAATCAATTTTGTTTTCCCATATATGCGCTTTCAAAAAAGATAATCAACATGTACCGTTTATATTTAGATCCACTTGATATTACCTATCCACAGTATTTAGTGCTTATGGTTTTATGGAAAGAACAACAGCAAACAGTAGGGCAATTAGGTGAAAAACTTTTCTTAGACAGCGGTACACTAACACCCTTACTAAAAAGAATGGAGCAAAAAGAAATGGTTGTTAGAAGTAGAAATATTGAAGATGAGCGCATTGTAGTAATTTCTTTGACCAAAAAAGGAAGTGCTTTGAAAGAGAAAGTCAAAGATATTCCAGAAAAATTGTTAGAATCAATGGCGATATCTGTAGATGAGCTTAAACAATTAAAAAAAATAGCAAATAAAATTTTAAACAAACAACAATGAAAAAATTATATGAAACTCAGGCTACAGCTACGGGAGGTAGAAGCGGACAAGTAAAAAGTGAAAACGGTGTTTTAGATATGCAAGTACGTACTCCAAAAGCATTAGGAGGTGCAAATGATGACTTTTTAAACCCTGAAATGCTATTTGCAGCAGGATATTCTGCCTGTTTTGATAGCGCTTTGAATTTGGTGATCAAACAGCAAAAAATAAAAACAGGAGAAACGAGCGTTACAGCAAAAGTAGCTATCGGACAATTAGAAAGCGGAGGTTATGGTCTTGCAGCTGAGATACATGCTAATATACCAGGTGTTTCAATGGAAGAAGCTCAAAAGCTTATTGAAACAGCACATAAAGTATGTCCTTATTCTAATGCAACTCGTGGAAATATTGAAGTTAAATTAAATGTTTCTGTAGGTTAATACAATAGATATGGAAATTATAGCAAGTACTTTAACCGCAGTTGTTGCAATTGAACATTGTTACATTCTTTGGATGGAAATGTTTGCTTGGGAAACAGCAGGTAAAAAAACATTTAAATCTTTACCAAAAGATTTGTTTACTCCTACGAAAGGACTAGCTGCTAATCAAGGATTATATAACGGTTTTTTGATTGCAGGACTTATTTGGTCTTTTTTTATAGAAAATCATGAATGGAGTTGTAATATTCGTCTATTCTTTTTAGGATGTATTACTGTTGCAGGTATTTTTGGAGGTATAACCTCTGGTAAAAAAATATTTTTTTTACAAGGTATTCCTGCTTTAATTGCTATGTTGTTTGTGTTTTTAACGAAATAATTAAAAAAATGTCATTAATAGAAGATTTAAATTGGAGACATGCAGTAAAAGCATACAATCCATCGCAAAAAGTTAGTCAAGATAAAATTGATAAAATTGTAGAAGCTGCTAGACTAGCACCTACTTCATCTGGATTACAACCTTTTAAAGTATTAGTTGTAGAGAACCAAGATTTAAAAAATCAATTGGTAAAAGGAGCTCTTAATCCTGAATGTATGAGAGATTGTTCACATGTAATTATTTTTGCTGCTTGGGACAACTATACAGCAGAAAGAATTGATAAAGTATATGATTTTACTACAGATGAAAGAGGATTGCCAAGAGGTCGTTTCGGAAGTTATACAGATAAAATAAAAGGTATTTACTTGAATACATCAGCAGAGGAAAATTTTGCACATACTGCTCGTCAAACTTATATTGCATTAGGGCTTGCATTAGCACAAGCTGCTGAGTTAAAAGTTGATACTACTCCTGTAGAAGGTTTTGATAACGCTATTGTAGATAAAGTTTTAAAATTAGACGAGTTAGGTCTTAAAAGTGTATCTTTAATGTATGTTGGTGTTGCCGATCCTGAATTAGACTGGATTGGATCTATGAAAAAAGTTAGACTACCAAACGAAGAATTTATTGTTGAATTTAAATAATTAAAATTATGAAAATATTATTTGTTGTTACTTCTCATGATGAATTGGGAAATACAGGACATAAAACAGGATTTTGGGTAGAAGAATTTGCTGCTCCTTACTACAAATTTGTAGATGCTGGACACGAAGTTACTATTGCTACACCTAAAGGAGGACAAGCTCCTATAGATCCTAATAGCGAAACAGAAGCTGCACAAACAGAAGCTACAGAGCGTTACAATAAAGACGAAAATGTTCAAGCTTTAATTGCAAATACACATGTATTAGCTAATGAAAAAGCTGAGGATTATGATGCTATTTTCTATCCAGGAGGTCATGGACCACTATGGGATTTAGCAAATGATGTGCATTCTCAACAATTGATTTTAGATTTCTATAATGCTGGTAAGCCAGTTGGTGCTGTTTGTCATGCTCCAGGAGTTTTCAAGAATGTTACTTTAAGTAATGGAGAACCTTTTGTAAAAGGAAAAAATGTAACTGGTTTTTCTAATTCTGAAGAAGATGCTGTACAATTAACAGATGTTGTTCCATTCTTAGTTCAGGTTGAATTAGAAAAATTAGGAGGTCATTACTCTAAAACTGAAGACTGGGGAGTGCATGTTGTAGAAGACGGTTTATTAATTACAGGTCAAAATCCTGCATCTTCGGAAGAAGTTGCTGAGAAAATGATTACTTACTTACAAAGTAATTTATAAAAATTTTTATTTAATATAAATATTGATTCGTATTTGCGTTAGGGATTGTAGAGAAAATCCTTTCCTGATTAGAAAAGATTGCAACGGAAATCCCGACCAAAGGGAACGCCCAAATTTTATATTTTATATTTTATATAAAAGAATTCAATCAACTGTGAAAGTGATGATGATGATGAATTGATTGAATTTCAAGAGCCTATTTTAATACTTATCAAATAATTTATTTCAAATTATTTGATACTTAATTTTAAGTAGGCTCTTATTTATAGCAATAAACTGTAAAAATCACTGCCGTTTCAAATAAAAATCCATTTATTTTCCTTCATTAATTCCTTACTTTGTTAAACAAAAACTTCTATTGTTTTTTAAATAAAACAAATCCTTCATTTATGTTGAATATTTGAAGAGAAAAAGTATAGAATGAGATGAGTTTCTTTCATTACTTTTTTGAATTTATTAAATATGTTTCCATTTATGTTATTTCTATGTTATAATTACACATAAAGTAGAGAGTTTAATTATTAT
>NZ_JAOCDJ010000072.1:0-3537 GCF_029840885.1 Empedobacter sp. GD03861 | reverse complement strand
TAAATTAATAAATTTCATGATGATAATTTTTCAATGTCTCTTAGATATATATATAAATAATATGAAATAAACATTTATATTTCAGAACTACTATTCATGTAATTCTAAATTATTAGAATATAAGTGTAAATGTAGATATAAACACTTAATATCGTTATTTTTCAATATATTTAATCAAATTAAAAAATTATGAAAAAGCTATTTTTATTCTTCAGCGTTTCTCTCCTATTTTTTGCTTGTACAACCAATCAATCCACACAAAATTCAGTTCCGAATAAAGATGAGAATTCATTAAAATTCGAGCCGAATGAAGATGGTGATTATGATATTGTTGTATTTGATCCTCAATATGATATTTATTTAAAAACAACTGCATTACCCAAAGAATATTATTCGAAAGAATATTACGAACAAAAAAATCGCCAATATGTGATGATTTGGAATCAACGACATATGCAACCAATGACATATAATCCTGATTTGTATGCGGTGAGTATAGATTTGGATCCTTCTATTGACTATGGTTACGATTTTGAATACAAATTATTTAACTTTTTTCGATTTATTGAACATAAATATCGTGTCAGAATTAGATAATATCGTTTATTTTTGCAAGCTAATTTCAGAAAGATGAACGATTTTTCAATCAAAATATACAATCAAATCATTGAAGCAATTCCAGATTTTACAGGGCTTCACAAAAAAGATACCGAATTATTAGAATTCCATATCGAGAATGAATACAAATCGACTTTTGGTGATCTTTATATTCAGACTTCGGATGATGATAAGATTTGGATCAAATCTTCTTTTCCTTTTACAACTTACGAAGTAGATTCTGTTGAGGAACTTTTGTATATTTTGGAAGGTTTGTTGTTCAACCAATTATTCTGGGTAATTAGTTATGATGATGGTGATTGGGACGATACTTTTTTGATGCTGAAAGACCAAGAAATTAAAACGGAAGACGGTTTTACTTATAAAATTCTTTCTTGGAACGGAAAAGATGATAAAGTGATTAATGCTTAACCTCCTATTTTTATACATTTGCAATTATGTTTAACAACGAATTACTAAAAGACATCCAAAAACGTACACAAGATTTGCACGAATATTTGGAAATCGAACAAAAAGAAATCGAAGTTCAAAATGAAGAAGAGCATGCTGCTTCACCTGAATTTTGGAACAACCCGAAAGAAGCCGAAGCTTTTATGAAAGTTTTGCGTGGTAAAAAGAAATGGATCGATGAATACCAAACGATTGCAAATGCAGTAAATGATGTCGAAGTTTTAGTAGAATTTAACCGCGAAGGTGAAGTTAGTGACGAAGAAGTTATGGAACAATATAATGTTGTTGCCAAGCTTTTAGAAGATATAGAATTCAAGAATATGCTTTCAGAAGAAGGAGATAATCTTGGTGCAATTCTTCAAATTACTGCGGGAGCTGGAGGTACAGAATCTTGTGATTGGGCTTCTATGTTGATGCGTATGTATTTGATGTGGGCCGAAAAACATGGATATAAAGTAAAAGAATTAAACTATCAAGCGGGTGATGTTGCGGGTGTAAAAACGGTAACATTAGAAGTGGATGGCGAGTTTGCTTTCGGTTATCTGAAAGGAGAAAATGGTGTACATCGTTTGGTGCGTATTTCGCCTTTTGATAGTAACGCAAAACGTCACACAAGTTTCGTTTCGGTTTATGTTTCGCCAATTGTAGATGATACAATCGAGATTGAAATCAATCCTGCAGATATCGAATTGCAAACGTCTCGTTCTGGAGGAGCTGGAGGACAAAATGTAAATAAGGTTGAAACAAAAGTTCAGTTAACACACAAACCTACAGGAATTGTGGTTGTTTGTCAGGTTGAACGTTCTCAGTTAGCCAATCGCGAACGTGCAATGGAGATGTTAAAATCTGAATTGTACAAGATTGAGTTAGAGAAAAAAATGGCTGCACGTAATGAGATTGAGGCAAATAAGATGAAAATCGAATGGGGTTCTCAAATTCGTAATTATGTGATGCATCCATACAAATTGGTAAAAGACGTCAGAACAGGAACTGAAACAGGTAATGTAGATGCTGTAATGAACGGTGATATAGACGAATTCTTGAAATCGTTTCTAATGTTAATGGGACAAAAAGAAACGTCAAAATAGTTTTATCCTAAATTTCTTTCATGAAAATATTAATCGGAGGTGCTGGAGAAGTTGGTTTTCATTTGGCTAAATTACTTTCTAATGAAATGAACGACATCGTCATCATGGACATGGACAAGGACAAATTGTTGATGATCGAAAACTCGTTAGATGTAATGGCTTATCGTGGTGATATTACTTCTTTCAAGGCTTTGCGAGAAGTTGGAATTGATGATACAGATATTTTTATATCGGTCACTCATCTTCAAAACACAAACCTTACAAGTGCTTCGATTGCGAAAGATTTAGGGGCAAAACGCACATTAGCTCGAATTTCGAATCCTGAATTTCTTTACAAAGAAAATCAATTTTGGGTTCAAGGAATGGGAATTGATGCATTAATTAGCCCTGAGAAATTAGCGGCTGATGAGATTTATTCTCTTGTTCAACAATCTGCTTTCAATGCGATGCATCCGTTTGCAAATGGTCAACTTTTTATGGTTGGAACTGTTTTGGATGCGGATTGTAAAATTTTGGACAAGCAGTACAAAGACATGTATTTGACGACGAAAGGTGGCGAAGACAATCTTTTGATGCCAATTGCAATAATTCGTAGCAACGAACGTGGCGAGTATCAAACCATTATTCCTGAAGCTGATACTGAATTTAGAATAGACGATCACGTTTATTTTATTGTAAAAAAAGCTGGAATTTTAGAAGTTTATAAAATCCTAGGAAAAAAACAAGAGTATTTCAAAAATGTAATTGTTTTGGGAGGAGGAAGTATTGGTGTCAAAGTTGCCAAACTTTTAAAAGATAACAAGCACAACGTTAAGTTATTAGAAATCAATCGAAACAAAGCTTTTGATTTAGCTGATGATTTAAATAACATTTTGATTATCAATGGTGATGGTCGAGATGGAGAATTGTTATTGGAAGAAGGTATTTCTGATTCAGATGCTTTTATTGCTGTGACAGGAAGTTCGGAAACGAATATTATGTCGTGTCTTTTAGCAAAATCAAAAGGTGTTAAAAAAACAATTGCTTTGGTCGAAAATATCGACTATATTCATCTTAGTCAAGAAGTTGGAATTAACGCTTTTATCAATAAAAAACTCTTAACCGCAGATAGTATTTTCCGTTATATTCGACAAGGTTCTGTGATGGATGTAACAGGAATTTCTGATTTAGATGCTGAAGTTTTAGAATTCCGTATTCACGAAAATTCTGAAATCGCATTCAAAAAAGTAAGCGATTTTCCGTTTAAAGAAGGTGCTATTATTGCTGGAATTGTTCGCAGAAATGATGGATTTATTCCAACAAAAGATTTCATTATCGAACCAAAAGATCACGTCGTTGTTTTTAGTCAAGCGAATTTAATTCCAAAAGTGACCAAATATTT
>NZ_JAOCDJ010000071.1:0-3573 GCF_029840885.1 Empedobacter sp. GD03861 | reverse complement strand
TAATATTGAAGATGGTATTTTTAAACGTATTGCTGATAGAGCAAAACGAGATCCTGATAATGACTATGCTCTTTTTATAGACGAAATAAACAGAGGAAATGTATCACAGATTTTTGGTGAATTAATTACATTAATTGAAGAAGATAAACGATTAGGAAATGACGAAGCAATTGAAGTAACTTTACCTTATTCGAAAGAAAAATTTGGAGTTCCGTCTAACCTTTACATCATTGGAACGATGAACACAGCGGATCGTAGTGTTGAAGCATTGGATACTGCGCTTAGACGTCGTTTCGTTTTTGAAGAAATGCCACCAGAATACAATTTAAATGGACTACAAGAAAATTTATTTAGTTTTTCAGCAGCAGAAATATTAAAAACAATTAACAAACGAATTGAAAAATTATTAGATAGAGATCATCAAATTGGACATGCTTATTTTATCAATAAAAATGAAGCAACTATTATCGATTCATTTTACAAAAACATTATTCCACTTCTACAAGAATATTTCTTTGGTGATTATGGAAAAATTGGTTTGGTATTAGGAACTGGGTTTATTAGAAAAATGGAACAAGATTCTGTATTTGCTAATTTTGAGCATTTAGATTATTCTCAATTTGAGGAAAAAGAATCGTATGAAATCATCAATTACAAAGATAATTTTGAAGGTTTTAGAGAAGCAATTAATTTATTAATGAATCGCTAGTGTTTTGAATAAGCAGAATCATATCACAGTTTTTGAGCATGAAAAACGTTTTTTCAATCTAAAAGACGAAAAAGAAAAGCAAATTCATGAAGCTTTAGAACGCTATCACGGAAATTATACACCATTTTTTAAACTTTTAAGAAATGGTGTTCAATTCAATGAACATGTTGGTGTAATTCAAATAGGAAAAACTACAATTGAAGTTTTACCAAAAACAGATAAGTCTGGTGAAGAAAAATGGCGTGATTTATTGATTGGAATGATCAAAACCGTTTGGGGATTTGATGTTAAATCAACTGGTTCGAGTTCATTGAAATTAAAATCAAATTCAATCTTAGAGCTGTACTTTGAGCTATTTATTTCAGAAATAGAATACTTACTTCATAGAGGTTTGATTAAAAGATACCGTAAAAATGAAGGAAATCAAACATCTTTAAAGGGTGCTTTACAGTTCTCAAAACATATTACCCATAATTTGGTTCATAAAGAACATTTTTATGTAAAATATACGCAGTATTCTAATGAACATTCTATTCATGAAATCTTATTCAAAACGATAAAACTTTTAGCACATATAAATTCAAACTCTCTTTTAAAAGGAAGAATTGGTGCATTGACTTTAGACTTCCCTGAAATGAAAGAAATAAAAGTAAATGAGTCTACATTCAAAAAAATAGTTTTTGATCGAAAAAATCAGCATTATCAAACTGCTTTAGAAATTTCTAAATTATTATTGTTGAACTATCATCCTGATATTTCCAAAGGTCGAAATGATGTATTGGCTTTAATGTTTGATATGAATAGTTTATGGGAGCAGTTTATTTTAGTGACGTTGAAAAGAAAATTAACAACACATTTTGTTTCATCACAAGTAACAAAAAGTTTTTGGAAACCAACTTCGGGATATTCGTCAAAAATGCGACCTGACATTATTTTAAAATGTAAAGAATCTCAAGAAAGTTTCGTTTTGGATACAAAATGGAAAAATCTAAATGGTTATAATCCATCTCCAGAAGATTTGCGTCAAATGTATGTTTATCTTCGATTTTATCAAGCTAAAAAAGTTGCTCTTGTTTATCCTTCGGATCAACATATCATTCAGAAAGGAAATTACTTTAGTTCAAAAAAACATTTAGAAATGTCAGATAAAGAATGTAGTGTCATGCAAATTGCTACATCAACGGATATTAAAACTTGGCAAGAAGAGATTACAAATCAAATTAAAGAATTATTATATTGATAATATTGTCTGTTATTTCATACATTTATTACATATTTGTATATAATAACGGACATTTTATGAAAATACAAGTTCTTTTACCTAAATATAAAAATGGTTTATCTCAAATGGGAGAAAATATAAAACTTGCACGTAAACGTAGAAAATTAACAGCAATTCAAGTTGTTGAACGTGCTGGTATTTCTCGATCAACTCTATCTTTAATAGAAAAAGGAGAATCTAGTGTTGCAATGGGAGCTTATTTTAATGTTTTAAGAGTATTAGGTTTACAAGATGATTTCATAAAACTAGCAGCAGATGATGAATTTGGTAGAAAATTACAAGATATAGAATTACTATAATTACATTTTTACATTAAATTATGTCACAAATTTTCACTATATTTGTGACAAATATTACTGTTTAAATATGATAGAAACATCTAAAAATAAGATACAAACAAAGATTTTAAAATCATCATTTGGCGAAATATTTTTTTTAGATGATTTTTCAAAATATGGTTCTTCAGATAACATCCGTAAAGTTCTCTCTCGTTTAGAAAATGAAGGTTTAGTTGAGCGTTTAACACATGGTATTTATCTTAAACCTAAAAAAGATTTGCTATTAGGAAAGATTTATCCGACTGTAGATGAAATTGCTAAACAGATTGCTAAACGGGATAAAGCTCGTATTGCGCCAACAGGAGTTTTGGCTTTGTATCTATTAGGTTTAACAACTCAAATTCCTTTGAAAGCTGTTTACTTGACCGATGGTTCGCAACGCGAAATAAAAATAGGAAATCGTACAATTCAATTCAAAAAAACAGTTCCTAAAAGTTTTGCTATTAAAGACGAATTATTACACTTGATTGTTCAAGCTTTTAAAGAAATAGGGCAAAAAGAAATAACAGATGATTTTTTTAATCAAATAAAACCTTCAATCCTTCACCTAAACGAACAAGTTATTCAAAAACAATTGAAATATGCACCTGTTTGGATTCAAAAAATAATCAATAATCTTTATACAACTCGTTAATATGTGGATCAATCTAACTAAAGAGCAACAAATACAAGTTCTGGAACAAACGGGAATTTCAAAAGGCTTACCTGCCTTTGTTGTAGAGAAAGATTGGTGGGTTTGCATTTTATTAAAAGCTATTTTTCAATCTCAATATGCGGATTCAATTATCTTTAAAGGTGGTACATCATTAAGCAAAGCTTATCTTTTAATTGATCGATTTTCTGAAGATATTGATCTAATTATTGATCGTCATTTATTAGGATTTGATAAATTAAATTCAAAATCTCAGATTAAAAAATTGCGAAAAGCTTCAGGTGGATTTATAATCAATGAGTTTAGAGAAGAATTAATTCGACAGTTAGATCAATTAGGAATTAGCAGAGATTTATATGAAATCAAATACAACGATCATGTTGATGATACAAGTGATCCCAATACATTAGAAATTCATTATCATTCCGTAGTACCTATAAGTAATGCTTATATTCAACAAAGAGTTTTATTAGAAATTGGAGCTCGTTCCTTAACAGAGCCATCTGAAACAAAATCTATTATTTCTTTTATTGATGATAATTATAAATGTAATCTTCCCCTTGTTAGGAACATTTAAAAGTATAGTTTTTAT
>NZ_JAOCDJ010000070.1:0-3801 GCF_029840885.1 Empedobacter sp. GD03861 | reverse complement strand
GAAAATTCAGGGGGATATCCAACTCTTTCCTTTACTTTTAGACTTTATAGCTAAACGAATTTTATAACAATTATCGCCTAGATTAGTTCCTAATGTTGGGTTTTCTTCTAAATCTTTAAATAAAATTAGAAGATAATCTTTTAAAGAGCGATACTTTTTACCTAGCTTTTTTGTTTGTTTTAGAAATTCAGGAACAGCAATAATATTATAACTCATTTAGTAAGTCTTTTGCTGAAATACCACTTAGTTTATTTTCTTTAATAAGATTTAATTCGTTAACAGCCTGTTTCAATCCTTCTTTTGTAGGGTTCTTATGTTTCGTTATTTTCATTTTTAATGCTTTTGCAAAAGCTTTTAAAGCTTCTGCTTCTTCGGATGTAGAAGGTTCTACAATATAAATTTCTTGTATTGTCATAATCTACATTTTTAAATTCATAATTATCCTAAACAAAAATACAAAAACTATGTAATAATCGTTAATGTGGTTAAAATTGGATGTCCTAACAAAAATTCCATAGTAAGAAAAGGTATCTATTTACTTAACATAAGTATTATTATCTACCAATATTTTTTATGTTAAAACACTGATATTGTGATAGTGCCGTTTTGGATAAATTACTTTGTGTTTAAAAATCCTCTGGAAGGCGCATTCTACCGTTGAGTAAGGGTATTCAAATCGGTCAATAAGAAGTAAATTATCTCTTTTATAAAGATAGTATCGTTTTTATAGAAGAGATAATTATAGATCATTTAAAATATAACCAAGTTATCGTTGTATTTTTTTACTTGTTTTTTGATGATGGAATTATACCATTCTTTTTCTATATATTTCATTTTTAGAACTTGATAGCCTTCATCAGTTAATAAAAGATGTCCAATAAATGATTTAACAAGCGGATGATCTGGTCGATTAATCATCATAGACTCAAGAATTTTAAAATTTTCTTGATCTATTTCTCCGTTTTGAATATTAAACTCCAGAAAGAAGCCAACTTCTACTAGATAAGTTGGGCGAGAGAACATCATTAAAAATGCTTGATGTCGAATGTCTTTTGGCATTTTTTGATGAAACTGATCAAAGTAATATTCCATTACTTCTTTTGGTTCTCCTTTTTCTACAATTATTCTGAAATTATCACAGAAAGGAGCTACTTCTACTCCATCTATCGTTTGGAATAAAGGAGGTTTAGAATCGTCGAAGAATAATAAATTGAAGATTGATGAGATAACTTTCTTCTGATGGTAAGGGCTGACTTTAGTTTGATTTTCCATATACTTAAAAGTTGGTGCGAAACTAACACAATCTGTTGCAGAGGCACTGAGATACCCTAAAGACAAGAAAGGCAAGCCCGCACCAATATATGGCACAGGCGAAAGCCTATCGATTTAGTCTTTATAGAAGATTCCTAGTTTTCTGTAACTAAATAACGATAGCTATCGCTGACGTAATTTTTATTTTAATGATTGTAAAAGTACAAAAGAATAAAAACCCACAAATAAATTATTTATGGGTTTTAAGAAAATTATTTAAAATTTAATAAGTTAGGATTTATTCGATTATCCCATATAGAAAGAAATAATTAATCAGAATAAAAATTTAAAACCAAGTCCTTTATTTGGTTTAGATATTTTTTCAAAATTTTGAATTTCTTCTTTTAGTTGAGTTGAATATTCTTGTTTCATGAAATGTCTAAAAATAGATATATCCTCTTTTTCTCTGGTTTCAATCAAAGCTTCAATATAATCCACTTTAGATTCAGAATTAACGATAGCTAAAGGAAGATTGTAGTATTGTTGAATATAATTCATTAGTAATCTTGAACTTCTTCCATTCCCGTCATAAAAAGGATGAATTGACACCATATTAAAATGAGCATCAAAGGATAAATTTACCTGATCTTCTATAGATAGATTTGTTTTCATTTTATTTTGAATAGTAGAAACTAAATCATTCATTAATCTTTCTACTTTGTCATAATTAGGAAAATAAGTGGCTCCAGCCATAACATTTCCTTTTCTAAATTCTCCTTTACTAGCATCAACAGTTCCAAGAATAGTTTCGTAAACTGATCCAGTATTTTTTAAAACAAGTTCTCCAATGTTTTTAATTAATTCAACAGAAATAGGTGTTTTTTTATTTGCCTGTTCAATTACATAAATCAAAGCTTTATAATGATCTGTTACCATCAAGGAATGCTCTAAAGGTTTTCCTTTAGGTGTCAAGCCATCATTAATTAAAACGGAAGATTCAATTTCGGTTAAAGTTGAACCCTCTAATACTGTTGAATGATGAACAACTGAAATTAGATTAAACTTATCGTGATCAATCGTCTTTTCTATTCCAAGTTCTTTATATTTATTTATTAAGGATTTCATTGTTTTTATTTTTAAAGATCAACAAGTATATTTTTAATCAATTATCTTCATTCAAATAAATGATTTATTTCCTATTCTTAATTTCTCCGTTTAAGCTTTCATACTTTTTTATATAATCTTGAAAAGCTTCTTCAAAAATATCTTTGATTTTTGAACGCTCCCAATAAGCTATATTTTTTATTTTTTCTAATGTATCTATTTTAACTAATTGTGTTGTTTTAGTTTCTAAATAAACAGCTTTAGGTGAAATGTTTTCTTGTATAGATGGTTGTTGAATTGTTTCGTTTTTCTCTACAATAATATCCTGGTTACCTTGTAGTAACCCCTCAATACCTTTTGATAATATACTTTTCTTTCCCATATTTCTTTTATTTATTATAAATATTATATTTCATAAAAATATAATATTTAAAGTATTTCAAGTATTTCTTTTGTTAGATCCTTATAATCTTTAGCACCATTTGATTTGTCATCATAAGAAAATATGTCCATCTTATTTACAGGAGCTTCAGCAAGTGAAACGTTATCTCTAATTTTTGTCTGAAGAGTTTTATCTTTAAAATAATTGTTGACCATAGTATTAATTTCTCTATTCAAAACTTTACGAGAGTCGAATTGAGTTAAAAATACTCCAGCTAATTCTAAGTTCTGATTTAATCTGCTTTGTACTTTTACAATTACATCAGATAATTTTTTTAACCCCTGTAAAGCTAAATATTCAGCTTGTAAAGGAATTAATATTTTATCAGAAGCAGTGAAGGCATTTATTGTCAAAAGACCTAAAGATGGAGGTGTGTCTAATAAAATATAATCATATTTATCTTTTATTTTTGATAATCTCTCTTTTAATATGAATTCCCTTCCTGCTTCTCCAGAAAGTTCTATATCGATAGCTGACATATCTAATGTAGAAGCAATAATATCAAAATTTTCTTTGTATTGTAGAGGAGTGATTTCTACTTGTTCTGTTAATGTTTTATAGATATTTTTTTCTTCATTCTCTAAACCTAAACTATGAGTTAAATTAGCTTGAGCATCTAGATCAACAATTAAAACTTTATGACCTAATTTGTGAAGAGCAGCTCCTATATTAATTGTAGATGTAGTTTTTCCTACACCTCCTTTGTGATTTGATATACTGATAATCATTATTTCTTATGTTTATAACAAATGTATTATTTCTATTAAATATAAAAAATAAAATATTTAATAGAAATAATAGAAATAATAGAAATAATAGAAATAATAGTAATAATAGAAATAATAGAAATAATAGAAATAATAGAAATAATAGAAATAATAGAAATAATAGAAATAATAGAAATAATAGGAATAATAGAAATAATAGAAATAATAGAAATAATAGAAATAATAGGAATAATAGAAATAATAGAAATAATAGAAATGTAATATTGATATTAAAAT